>CAZIIB010000098.1:0-8882 GCA_964539125.1 uncultured Thermoanaerobaculia bacterium
GACGACGTGCTGCGCCTGGTCCTGGGCCGCGGGATGCGGCTGGTGACGGCCGGGATCGCCCTCGGGCTGGCCGCCTCGGCCGCCCTCGCGCGGGTGCTCCAGCGGTTCCTCTTCGAGGTCAGCGCCACCGATCCCTGGACCTTCCTGGCCCTGGCCCTCTTCCTCGGCGCCGTCGGCTGGGCGGCGTGCTACGTGCCCACCCGGCGCGCCCTCTCGATCGATCCCCGGATCGCCCTCGAGGCGGAGTGAGCCGGTTGGCCTCGGCACGCCGAGGGTCGGCTTGGGCTTGACATACATAGCACTGCCATGTATAAAGGTGCTATGCATGGAAGCGGGAGGGTACGATGGAGATCGGCAAAGACCTGGTAGCGGCCTCCGCCACCCCTCTGGTCCTGGCCATCCTGGCCGAGGAGGACAGCTACGGCTACGCCATCCTCAAGCGGGTCAGCGAGCTCTCCGGCGGCGAGCTCCAGTGGACCGACGGCATGCTCTACCCGGTGCTCCACCGGCTCGAGCGGCTGGGATTCGTCGAGGCGCGCTGGGGTCGTTCCGAGACCGGCCGCCGGCGCCGCTACTACCACCTGACGAGGCGTGGCCGCAAGCAGCTCGAAGCGCAACGGCAGCAGTGGCGGGTGGTGGACTCCACGCTTCGGGAGATCTGGAAGGACACGATCGAGCGAACGATCGAAGGGCTGACGCTTCCAACCGCGCCGTGGGGCGCATGGAGTACGACATGAGCTCGGACTCGCCTCTCGAAACCCAGATCGGCCTCTGGCGCGACTACCTGCGCCACCACCCGGCCGTCCACTCCGCCGACGCCGAGGAGCTCGAGGACCATCTCCGGGCGCAGATCGCGTCGCTCGCCGAGGCGGGGCTGGCCGAGGACGAGGCGTTTCTGGTGGCGGTCAAGCGCCTGGGCAACCTCGACGCGGTGTCCCGGGAGTTCGCGCGCGAGCACTCGGAGCGACTCTGGAAGCAGCTCGTGGTGGCGCCGGGAAGCGACGACGAGGACGGCCCCCGGAGAAGCCGTGAGGCGTGGGTCGTCGTCGCCCTGGCCTGCCTGGCGGCCATCTCCTTCAAGGTCCCGGAGCTGTTCGGCCGTCATCTCTTCGCCGGCGACCCGGCCGCCCAGGCGTTCTACGCCCGCAACGCGAGCCTCTTCGTCTTTCCCTTCCTGGCCGGCTACCTGCTCTGGAAGCGCCGGCCGGGCGGGCGGGCGCTCGTCCCCATCGCCCTTCTTTTCGTCGTCGGCCTCCTCTTCGCCAACGTCTACCCGTTCGCGAATCGCGGACACACCCTGGGGCTCACGGCGTCCCACCTTCCGATCGCCCTCTGGCTCGCGGTGGGGCTTGCCTACGTCGGTGGGAAGTGGCGCAGCCGTCCCCGCCGCATGGACCTCGTGCGCTTCTCCGGCGAGCTCTTCATCTACTACTCCCTGATCGCCCTCGGCGGCGGAGTCCTCACCGCCTTCACCCTCGTCATGTTCCAGGCCATCGGGCTGGACGTGAACTGGTTCCTGTCGAGCTGGGTGGTGCCCTGCGGCGCCCTGGGCGCGGTGGTCATCGGCGCCTGGCTGGTGGAGGCCAAGCAGAGCGTGATCGAGAACATGGCGCCGGTCTTGACCCGCCTGTTCACACCGCTGTTCACGGCGGTGCTCCTCGCCTTCCTGGCCACCATGGCCTGGCGCCGCACCGGCATCGCCGTCGAGCGCGACGTGCTGATCGGCTTCGACCTCCTCCTGGCCGTGGTGGTGGGGCTGGTGCTCTACGCCGTCTCCGCGCGCGATCCGGAGGCTCCGGCCGGCGCCTTCGATGCCCTCCAGCTCGTGCTCGTGCTCTCCGCCCTGGTGGTGGACGCCATCGCCCTCGCCGCCATCGCGGCCCGCATCTCCGCCTTCGGCTTCAGTCCCAACAAGGTGGCCGCCCTGGGCGAGAACGTCGTCCTGCTGGTCAACCTGGTGGGCTCCGCCTGGCTCTACCTCCGGTTCCTGCGCGGCCGGGCGTCCTTCGCCGCCCTCGAGCGCTGGCAGACGGCGTATCTGCCGGTCTACTTCGCCTGGGCGTGGTGCGTGGTCATCGCCTTCCCGCCGGTCTTCGGCTTCCAGTGACGGGGACCGAAGGCGCCGGCGTCGATCTCGAGAGGGGAGAGACGTGAGCCGGAGTGGCCCGGCTCTCGTCTCCTCACTTCACCGGCTGGGGGCGGCGCTTGGTTCCGGCGAGCTCGGCGGCGGTCTGGGCGATGTTCTGGTCGATGAAGTGCTCGTAGAACGCCCAGTGATCGTGGTCGGGGGCCAGCTCGGCGTGGACTGCCGAGACCAGGGCGTCGCCGGCGAGCCCTTTCTCGCCCGCGGCGGCCACGTCGGCCCGCAGCGCCTCGAGGTAGTCCCGGAACGCCGAGACGTCGGCCGCCTTGCCGACCTCGCCGTGGCCGGGGACGAAGGTCGCCTCGGGATGGTCGGAGAGGAGCGTCGCGTCCGTCCTCACCCAGGCCCCCGTGTCCGCGTCGGTGGTGTTGGGCAGGGTGGCGTTCCAGAAGAGGTCGCCGGTGAAGACGACGCGGGCGTCGGGGACCACGACGATGGAGTCGCCGCCGGTGTGACCGGGCAGCACCCGGACCTCCAGGTGGCGCGATCCGAGGTAGAGGTCGATCCCCTGGTCGTAGACGAGGTCGGGGAGGGTGAGCGACTCCACCCAGGCCTTCTTGTCGGGCGGGACGTTGGGCGCCCACCACTTGAGGTTTTCGGTTCGCTCCCAGGCGCGCACGTTGCGCTGCGCCACGATCGCCGCTCCGGCCTTCTGGAAGACCCCGTTGCCCGCCACGTGGTCGAGGTGGTAGTGGGTGTCCACGACGAAGCGGATGGGCAGGGCGGTGTGGTCCCGGATCGTCGCGAGGAGCGCCTCGGCGGCGGCCGCGGCCTGGAACGTGTCGATCACGGCGACGCCGTCGTCGCCGACGACGAAGCCGGCGTTGCTCCCCGCGCCGCTCCCGGGAACGGCGACCGCCGCGAACACCCCGGGGCCGACCTCGTGGAGGGTGAAGAACGGTTTCGGCTCGGCGGCCGTGAGGAGGCCAGGTAGGGCGAGACAGGCGGCGAGGGCGACGACGGGCGAGGCGAACCGGTGGGCGGACATGACCCGATGATAGCCCCAGGTCGCCCGCCGGCCGGTCGCTCCGGTCGTAGAAGGTGGCGCCGGTGTGGAACACTGGGGGAGGCGGCCTGGATGGAGGAGTCCGCGAGGCCTCGAGCGAGCGCACCCGGAAAGGAGCGAGCCCATGACCACCATCGATCCGAAGGCACCCGTCCTGGTGACCGGTGCGACCGGCTACGTCGCCGGCCGGCTGGTCGAGACGCTGCTCGCGCGGGGGCACACCGTGCACGCGGCGGTGCGCGACCCGGAGAACGCCGCCAAGCTGCGGTTCCTCGACGCCCTGGCCGCCGAGGCGCCGGGCCCCACCCGGTCGATCCGGTACTTCCGGGCGGACCTCCTCGAGCCCGGTTCCTACGCCGACGCCATGGGCGGCTGCGAGCTGGTCTTCCACACGGCGTCGCCCTTCACCCTCGACGTCGAGGATCCCGTGAAGGAGCTCATCGAGCCGGCGAAGGAGGGGACGCGCAACGTCCTCGAGCAGGCCGATGGGACGCCGTCGGTGAAGCGGGTGGTGGTGACCAGCAGTTGCGCCGCCATCTACGGCGACAACGCCGACCTCCGGACGACCCCGGAGGGCGTCTTCACCGAAGAGGTCTGGAACACCAGCTCCTCGGTGGACCACCAGCCCTACTCCTACTCCAAGACCCTGGCCGAGCGCGAGGCCTGGGCGATCTGCGGCCGACAGGACCGGTGGGATCTCGTCACGGTCAATCCGAGCCTGGTCCTGGGCCCGGGTCTCGATCCGCACGGCACCTCGGAGAGCTTCCAGATCATGAAGCAGTTCGGCGACGGCACCCTGAAGGGCGGTGTGCCCCGCTGCGGGTTCGGGGTGGTCGACGTCCGCGACGTGGCCGAGGCGCACTACCGGGCGGGTTTCACGCCCGAGGCGAAAGGGCGCTACATCGTCTCGGGGCACGACTCGGATCTGGCCGACCTGGCGCCGATCCTGCGCCGAGAGTTCGGCGGTCGCTACCCCATCCCCACCCGCATCCTGCCCAAGTGGCTGGTCTGGCTGATCGGTCCCATTCTCAACGAGGGCATGACCCGGAAGTGGATCCGCCGGAACATCGGTCTCCCCTGGAAGGGGGACAACGGCAAGGGCGTCCGCGAGCTCGGCTTGAGCTACCGGCCGCTCGAAGAGACGGTGGTGGACTTCTTCCGGCAGATGGCCGACGCCGGCGTCTTCGAGGCGGCCCGCCGGTAGGCGTCCCTCACCGCGCCCACGAGAGCTGGGCCCAGGTCGCCGACCCAGTCCGGCGCGGCGACGTCCTGGTGAACCGCGAGCGTCCGGCCCCGGTTCTCCCGCGTGTCGGCCCGCAGGGCGTTTGCGAGGGTCTTGAGCCAGGCGTGATCTCTTGGGTCCACTCGAGCTCCACGCCTTCGGAGCGGCCCGAACGGCTGTTGCCGAAGGCGCCGGTTCCGGGAATCGGGTAGATCATGTCCGCGATCTCCGAGCGGAACGGCGTGACCCGGGCGCTCAGCCTCGGTCGCCGGCCCACGTCGTTGAGCTCGGAGGTCCGGTTGACCTCGGAGTCGAGGCTCTCGTTGCGCGAGCCCGTGCCGTAGAGCTCGAAGAAGGTCGGGCTGCGGAAACCTTCGGCGTACTGCGCCTTGGGGATGTGCCGGTCCGCCGGCCGCCAGACCAGGGAAAGGCGGGGCCTCGCGCGGCCCCCGACGTCCGAGTAGTCGCTGTAGCGGACCCCGGCGGTGGCGCTCACCTGCTCGAACGGGTCGACGCTGTCTTCGAGGGTGAGGGAGGCGATGTCCCGGTGCGGGTCTCGAAGGCGGAGGGGCGGGGGGGCATCCGGCCGGGAAGTGGTGCCACTGCCTGATACGCCTCGCCGATGTGCGAGGCCGAGCACTCGACGCTTCCCAGCCACGACTCGTGCGCGCCCCGCCGCTGGCGCTCCGTCTCGACCTTCGACAGCTTGTCGCGGTCGGTGGATCGTTCCCTCTGGTTGAGAGTCATGGTACGGTCCTCAATCTATGCGGAGTCGGAGACGCACCCTCACCGGCTTGGCGCTCCTCGCCCTGTTCGTATCCATCGAGGCGCTGGCGCCCCTGCCGCAGTTCCACCACGACAGCAACGAGCTCGGCGATCTGTTCGCCGCCGCGGCGGCCGCCGCCGGTAACCGCTCGTCCGGCCATTCCCTGGCCAGGGCGCAGCTCCTGGCGTCGGACAGCCCGTTCGATTGCCCCGCCTGCGTGCTCCTCGGCATGGCGGTGGTGGCCAGCGGCCACGTCGCCGTAGCCGGCCTTCCCACGATCTCCACGCGGACCGTGAGCCGACCGGTCCAGCCGCACCACGTCAGCATCCCGCACCCCTTCGACGGGCGCGCACCTCCTGCCGCGTAAGCGGCACCCAGCGAACTCACCGATCAACGCTTGGCTCGGGGCATCGACGGCCCCGAAGGAGGTCTTTCATGAAGCGTCTTCGTGCCGCCTCGTTGGCGGTAGCGATCACCACAGTCTGTCTGCCGGCTGCCCGCGCGGGAACGGCTCTGCCGTCCACGGCGCCGGCGATGAGTGCCCGCCTCAGTCGTCAGCAAGCCATCGCCGAAGCCTGGGCGAACAACCCGGGCCTCGCCGCCGCCCGCCAGCAGGTGGCGCAGGCGCGAGCGCGGATCGCCGAAGCCCGCGCCCTTCCCGATCCGGCCCTGTCGGCCGAATACGACGACGAGAGCGGCCCGCTTTCGCCCGGAACCTCGCCGGCGCGCATCTACGGTCTCGACCTCGGCGTACCGTTTCCCACCAAGATCCACCTTGCCGGCAAGGCGGCGACCGATCTCTACCATTCGGCCGAGCTCGACTATCGACAGGCGCGCCAACAGCTCGCCGCCGACACCGTCGCCGCTTACGACGCGCTCCTCGTGGCCGAGAGGCATCTGCGCGACCTCCAGCAAGCCAAAGCGCTGGCCGACGACTTTCTCGCCAAGACCCAGGCCCGTTTCACCGCCGGCACGGTGCCCGAGATCGACGTGATCAAGGCCAAGGTGGACCGGGCGCAGGCGGAGAACTCCTTGATCGCCATTCGACGGCGGCTGGCGACCTCGCGCTCGGCCCTCAACCGGCTCCTCGGGCGACCGCTCGCCTCGCCCTTGGAGCTCAGCGACCCCCTGTCCGTGCCTCCGCCCCTGCCTCCCTTGGCCACCCTGGTCAAGCTCGCGGCAGCGCGCCGTCCCGACCTCATTAGCTTGGCGGCGCAGCGGAAGGCGGCGCACGCGTCGACCCGGCTCGCCCGTTCCTACTGGCTCCCCGATCTCGGCTTCACCTTGGCGCGCAATTCCTACCGTGGGGACGCCTCGACCTTCACCACAGTGGCGGGAATCAGCTTCCCGCTCTTCTTCTGGCAGCACGAGAAGGGGCAGGTCACCGAGGCCGAGCACTACGAGCAGGAGCTCTCGGCCTCCTCCCGCGACCTCGAAGCGCAAGTCGCGCTCGAGGTGCGAAGCGCCTTCCAGGCCGCCGATACCGCCCGCCGCCAGGCGATCTATCTCCGGGACCAGCTCCTCCCCGAGGCGCAACGCGCCTACGACATCGCCAACAAGAGCTACAGCCTCGGGGGGCTCTCGGCCCTCGACCTTCTCGACTCCAAGCGCACGCTGCTCGACGCCGAGGGCGAGCTCGCCGACGCCCTGGGCGCGGCCAACGACTCGCGTGCCGATCTCGAACGCGCCATCGGCACCACGCTGCCCCCGGCCCCCTCCGGAGATTCAGACGATGAGAACTAGACCTTCGAAGACCCGATCCTGGCTCTTCCTGCTGCCCGTCGCGGCGCTCCTCGGAGCCTGCACCCAGTCCTCCGATCCCGCTGCGCCGACCCCCGCCGACCCCGCCGCCTCGACCCCCGGAGGGATCACCATCACCGCCGCGCAGCAGGCTCGCATCCACACCGTGAGCCTGGAGCCGACCGAGTACCGGCGCACCGTCGAGACCACGGGCACGGTGGCCTTCGACGCCGACCAGTCGACCCAGGTCATCGCTCCGATCTCGGGTCCGGTGTCTCGTCTTCTGGTCGACGTCGGCGCCCAGGTGAAGCGAGGCCAGCCGATGGCCCAGGTCGCCTCGCCCGACTTCGCCGCAGACATCAGCGAGTACCGCAAGGCCGCCGCCGACGCCGCCAACGCCCGGCACATCGCGGAGCTCGACGCGAAGCTCTTCGCCAACGGCGGGCTCGCCCGCCGCGAGCTCGAGCAAGCCGAGACCGACGCCACCTCCGCCGAGGCGGACCGCGACGCCGCCCTCGAGGCGCTCCGCTCGCTGGGGGTCGACCAGCAGACCCTCGACGATCTCGTGGCCGGCAAGCCGGTCGAACAGAGCTACGCGCTGCTGCGCTCGCCGATCCGCGGCACGGTGGTCGAGCGGATGATCACGGCGGGCGAGCTCCTCGCAGCCGGCGGCACCAACTGCTTCACCGTCGCGGACCTCTCGAAGATGTGGGTGATGGCCAACGTCTTCACTCGCGACCTCGCGGACGTCAAGGTCGGCGACCCGGCCGAGGTGATCTCGGAGACCGCGGCCGCGCCGATTCCCGGCAAGGTCTCCTACATCGCCGCGGTGGTCGACCCCCAGACCCGGGCGGTGGCGGTGCGCATCGTCGCCGACAACCCGGGCGGCGCCCTCAAGAAGGACCTCTACGTCAAGGTGCGGATCCACTCGGGGACCGAGCACCGGGGCCTCCTGGCGCCGGCGTCGGCGGTGCTCCGCGACGACGAGAACCTGCCGTTCGTCTACCTCGCCGGCGAGGGCGGCAACTACCTCCGCCGCCGGATCGATCTCGGCTCGCGGGTGGGCGACCATTTCGAGGTGGTCTCCGGGCTCGCGGCAGACGACAAGGTCGTGGTCGAGGGCGGACTCTTCCTCAAGTTCGCGGAGAACCAATGAGCGTGCCCGAAACTCCGCAGCCCTCCGGCAGCACCACGCCGTCGATCATCAACCGCGTCGTCCGGCTGGCGCTCGACCAGCGCTTCTTGATGATCCTTCTCGCCCTCCTCCTGGCCGGCGCCGGGGTCTACTCCTTCCGGCGCCTGCCGGTCGACGCCTATCCGGACCTCTCGCCGCCCCTGGTCGAGATCGTCACCCAGTGGCCGGGGCACGCCGCCGAGGAGGTGGAGCGGCTGATCACCGTCCCCATGGAAGTGGAGATGAACGGCACGCCGGGGATGGTGGTGCAGCGGTCGATCTCCCTCTACGGCCTCTCCGACGTGCGCCTCACCTTCGGCAACAAGACCGACAGCTACTTCGACCGGCAGCTCGTCTTCGAGCGTCTGCCCGACGTCGACCTGCCCGACGGGGTCTCGCCCTCGGTGGCGCCCCTCTTCTCGCCCTCGGGACTGATCTACCGCTACGTCCTCCAGAGCCCCGATCGCTCGCCCATGGAGCTCAAGACCATCGAGGACTGGATCGTCGAGCGCCAGTTCAAGGCCGTGCCCGGCGTGGCCGACGACTCCGGCCTGGGCGGCGAGACGATGCAGTACCAGGTCCTCCTCGATCCCGCCAAGATCGCCGGCGCCGGGCTCTCCGTCGCCGACGTGGTCTCGGCCCTGGCCGCCAACAACGGCAACGCCGGCGGCGGCTTCTACTCCGAGGGCGGACAGTTCTACTACGTCCGCGGCCTGGGACGGGTCCACACCCTGGAGGACGTCGGCGACGTGGTGCTGACGGTCCACGACGGCACCCCCGTCCTGGTCAAGGACGTCGGCCGGGTGGTGACCGGCCACGCCCCGCGCCTGG
>CAZIIB010000099.1:0-8867 GCA_964539125.1 uncultured Thermoanaerobaculia bacterium
CCAGCGGCGTGAAGGACCGGTGGGACCCGTCAATTGAAGGTTGACGGACCACTAGGCCCGCTGAAAGAACTCCGCCGCTGGAGCGTTCTTTCCGCCATGGAACACCTTGCATCGCTCCTGGAGCAGATCCTCGTCTTCGTGGTCGAGAAGGGCGAGGTCGTCTTTCCGGTCGTCGCCATCCTCGCCCTCGCCGCCTGTGTCTGGAGCTGGCGCCGGCGCCGCGCGCTCGTCCGCTACGGCCTGGGCGGCCTCCTCGCCCTCGTGACCCTGGTCTCCGGTGCGGCGTTCCTCTTCGCCCACACGGTCCGCGCCGACCTCCGGGAGCGCACCCTCGATCTCCACTTCCGGACCCTCGACGACGGGCAGGCGCATTCGATCTCGGACTGGCGGGGCCAGGTCGTGGTGGTCAACTACTGGGCCACCTGGTGCGAGCCGTGCCGGCGCGAGCTCCCGGACCTGGCGCATCTCGCCCAGGCCCAGCGCGACCGGGGCGTAGTGGTCATCACGCTCACCGACGAGGCGCCCGAGGTGGTCCGGAAATGGGGCGATCCGTCCCTCGCCGAGACGATCCGCGGCACGTTCACCGACGCGGCGCCTGCCGCGGGGCTCGCCGGCGTCGTCCTCGGGTGGCGCCCGGTCACCCTGGTGCTCGACCGGAGCTCGGACATCCGCCGCGTGCTCCTGGGACTCCAGACCTACGGCGCGCTCGCGCGGGCCGTCCGGGGAGCTCGATAGTCCGGCGACGCCTCCCTCAGGGCTGGAAACCCATGCGGTCGAAGATCCCCGTCAGATCGTCGCTGCCGGGCGTGGCGCCGTCCAGGTGGTAGTGCTTCTGGACGCCGGTGGCCGTCTGCTCGATCCACACGTCGATGGGCGAGGTCGAGAACTTGACCAGGGTCGGCCACAGGTAGCCGTTCGGCTTGGGGCCGACGATCCGCACGAAGAGCTCCGAGCGCCCCGGGAGGGCGCCGCTCACGCAGACCGTCTCGGGGATGCAGACCGGCTCGGGCCGGCCGGGGCGGGCGTCGTCGCCGATCTCGACCTTGAAGGCGAAGCCGGGCACCGAGGGCGAGGTGAAGAAGCCCTCCTCTCCGCCGTCCGGCACCGCCCGGCCCGAGTCCGGGTCCTGCTCGAGGCCCGAGACGTCCACCGCCTCGAAGTCCGACCCCTTCACCCGGCGAAGCTCCGAGACCAGCTCGTCGTCGTCCCAGCGAAGATCCGGGACCCCGGAGAGGAACCAGGCGCTGCCGTTGTCGGCGAGCAGCATGCCGTAGCGCTGCAGCGCCCGGAGGATCACCCGCACCCGGGGCGAAAAGCTCGAGAGATCGAAGTCGGCGCGCAGCCGGAAGCGCTCCCCCATGGGCGGAAAGCGGCCGGCGGTGAGGTCCGAGGCGTCGTGGCGGGCCGGCCAGACGTGGTCGCCGCGAGTCGCCGGGGCGGTGAAGCGCAGGGCGTGGCGGATCTCGCCCGCGGCCACCTCCTCGTAGCGCACCAGGCCGGGGAGGATGGGGAGCCCCGCCGCGTCGGCGGAGGTCCAGCCGTCGGTCCGCAGCGCGTTCGAGCGCAGGTCGAAGACGGCTCCCGAGCCCGCGGTCCACGAGGAGCCGCCGGCCACGGGATGGGCGTCGTAGAGCTCGTAGAGCCGGCAGGCGCCCTGATCGAGGACCAGCACGTGGCGGTCGCCGTCGGAGCCCGCGCCGCCCTCGATCGGCGGGTGGGGCGGGATCGGGTAGGGCCCGGGGTCGCTCTCGTCGGCGTAGTCGAACGACACCGGCACCTTCGGCTGCGAGCCGGGCACGACGACGTAGGGGATGCCGATCGGCGCGCCCTGGTAGACGGTGCCGAAGTCCGGATGCATGCCGACGCCGGCGCCGATGGCCGCCACGTAGTCGTCCGAGGCCGGGTCGACGGGTAGCCCGTCCACCCGGGCGTTCCAGATGTTGTCGGCCGGGAGGACCGGGCACCCCGCCAGGGACTGGGCCTGGACCGCCGGCGCGAAGACGAAGAGTGCGAACAGGGCCACGCACCGAGGCAGCGACATCAGACCAAGCTTACCCCACTGGGTTCCCGACCCGTTGTAACCCTTGGCCCCGCTCGTGCGTAGTGAGATCCATGAGTCCCCTCAAGCTCTCGTTGCGGAATCTCGCCAAGACGCCGTTCGTCACCGTGGTCGCGGTCCTCTCCCTGGCGCTCGGGATCGGAGCGAACGCGGCGATCTTCTCGCTCTTCGACCAGATCCTCCTGAAGCCGCTGCCCGTGCGCGAGCCCGAGCGGCTCGTGAACCTCTCGGCGCCCGGCCCCAAGCCCGGCTCCCAGTCGTGCAACCAGGCGGGCGACTGCGACGCCGTCTTCAGCTATCCCATGTTCCGCGACCTCCAGAAGGCCAAGGGAGGCTTCAGCGGGCTGGCCGGACACCGCGCGTTCGGGGCCAACCTCGCCACCGGCGAGAAGACCATCCACGGCCGCGGAGAGCTGGTCTCGGGCTCGTACTTTCCGGTGCTCGGCCTCCAGCCCGCCCTCGGTCGGCTGATCTCGCCCGCCGATGACGACGTTCCCGGCCAGCACTCCGTGGTGGTGCTCTCCCACCGGTTCTGGAGCCGCGAGCTCGGCTCGGACCCCGACGTGGTGGGCAAGAGCCTGGTGGTCAACGGCCGGAGCCTGGCGATCCTGGGCGTCGCCCCCGAAGGCTTCGAAGGCACGACCCTCGGAACGCGGCCGGACGTCTACGCGCCGCTGTCGATGCGCTCGGTGCTGGAGTCGTACTTCGAGGAGAAGGACTTCGAGAACCGGCGGTCTTACTGGGTCTACGTCTTCGGCCGCCTCGCGCCGGGAGTCTCCATGGAACAGGCCGGAGCCCGGCTCAACGTCGCCTATGGCGCGCTGATCAACGACGTGGAGGCGCCGCTCCAGGAGGGTATGAGCGACGAGACGATGAAGAAGTTCCGGGACAAGGAGGTGGCCCTCGAGGACGGCCGGCGCGGACAGAGCTCGATGCACCGCTCGGCCCGCGCCCCCCTCAACCTGCTGCTCGCCGTCACCGGGATCGTGCTGATCATCGCCTGCGCCAACATCGCAAACCTGCTCCTCGCCCGGGGCGCGGACCGCGCCCACGAGATGGCGATCCGAAGCTCCCTGGGCGCCGCGCGCCGCCGTCTCCTGTCCCAGCTCCTCACCGAGTCGGCGATGCTCGCCTTGCTGGGCGGCGCCGCCGGGCTCCTGGTCGCCCGCTGGACCCTGGCGTTCATCGGAACCTTGCTACCGGCCGACGCGACCGCCACCGTCCATCTCCAGCTCAGCCTGCCCGTCGTGCTCTTCGCCGCGGGACTGGCACTCGGGACCGGATTCCTCTTCGGCCTCTACCCGGCTCTTCATGCCACCCGCCCGGATCTCGTCACCGCCCTCAAGGGAAGCGCCGGGAACCCGTCGGGGGCGCGGGCGGCCGCCCGCTTCCGCAACGCCCTGGTCACGGCGCAGATCGCTCTCTCCATGGCCCTCCTGATCGCCGCCGGGCTGTTCCTCAGGAGCCTGGTCAACGTGAGCCGCGTGGACCTGGGCCTCGACCAGGACAACCTGGTGACCTTCGCCATCTCGCCGGCCTTGAACGGCTACGACTCGGACCAGAGCATGGCGCTGTTCGGACGCGCCGAGGAAGAGCTCGCGGCCCTGCCCGGGGTGGTTCGGGTCTCGGACTCCCTGGTCCCCGTCCTGGGCGGCGACAGCTGGGGCAACAGCGTCCGCGTGCAGGGCTTCGAGGCCGGCCCGGACACCGACACCGGCTCGCGCTACAACGAGATCGGACCCGGCTACTTCAAGACCATGGGCGTGACCCTCCTGGCCGGCCGGGAGCTCACCGCCGCCGACACGAAGGACGCGCCCAAAGTGGCGGTCGTCAACCAGGCCTTCACCGAGAAGTTCCACTTGAACGGGCGCGAGGCGGTGGGCAAGTGGATGGGGTCCGGACGCGGAGACGAGCTCGACACGCAGATCGTCGGGCTGGTGGCCGACGCCAAGTACAACTCGGTGAAGGACGAGATCCCCCCCCTCTATTTCGTCCCGTACCGCCAGGGCAGACGGCTCGGCTTCCTCAACTTCTACCTGCGCACCCGGAACGATCCGCGCACCGTGATGCAGGCGATCCCGGCCGTCGTCAAGCGGCTCGACCCGAACCTCCCGGTCGAGGACCTGGCGACCCTGCGCCAAGTGGCGCGCGAGAACGTCTTCGCCGACCGCCTGATCACCACCCTGGCCGCCGCCTTCGCGGTCCTCGCCACGCTGCTCGCGGCGGTGGGACTCTACGGCGTTCTGGCCTACTCGGTGGCGCAGCGCACCCGGGAGATCGGCGTGCGCATGGCCCTCGGGGCCGGCGGCCAGCGCGTCCGCCGTATGGTCATGCGACAGATGGCGCGGATGTTCGTGATCGGCGGCGTCCTGGGGATCGCCGCCGCCCTCGCCCTGGGCCGGGCCGCCCGGTCGCTCCTCTACGAGCTCGGCGGTCACGACCCGACGGTCCTGGCGGGCGGAGTGGTGGTCCTGGCGCTGGTGGCGCTGACCGCCGCCTACCTGCCGGCGCGCCGCGCCTCCCGGGTGGATCCGATGACCGCTCTGCGCCAGGAATAGGAAGGCGCCGCCCGGCCCGGCGGCTACCCCGAGCTCGTGATCCGGCCGTCCGCGGCCACGGCGCCGGGGAGATCGAGATCCTGGGAGAGGTCGAAGGCGGCGTCGCAGAGGAGGCCGCGCTCGCGAACCAGGCGGCGGAGGGTGCGCCGGCGGTGCACCCGGGTCAGGCGGACCTTCAGGGCGTGGTAGGTCTCGGCGGCGAGGCGGAGGTAGCGCAGGGCCTCCCAACCACCCAGCGAGCAGAGGAGGAACGTGACCACTCCCGCCAGCCAGGGGGCCTTCGGTACCCGGTGGGGATAGAGCTGGTGGAGGTTGATGGCGCCCCATGCCACCAGGAGTGAGACCAGGAGCCAGACGAGAGGGAAGACGACCGCGCCCAGAAGCAGCTTCAGAGTCGCCTCGTCCTTGAGCTTCGCCCCGTATCGGCGGGCGAGGGCACCGAGGGCCAGGGCGACCGGCGTGTTCACCAGGTAGCCCAGGATCAGCAGTGGCGGGAGTGCCAGGTAGACCGCCACCGCCCGAGCCAGGAGTCCCAGCCCCTTCCAGGGAGACGCGAGATCGGCCTCGGCATCGAGCTCGTGGTCCTGGAGGTCGAGGGCGGTGAGCACCCGGTCGTAGCGGCGCACCCGGTCCTCGAGGCGCGCCGTCTCCTCCGGGTGGCTCTCGCTCAGGGCCAGGTAGCCCCGGCGCACCCGGGCGAGCCCCAGCACCCGCTCGTGCAGGCTCGGCGGCCCCGGGCGCGCCCGGGCGCGAGCCGCCCGCTCGGCGCGCATGAGCTTGCGGAGGCGGTGCATCAGGTGATGGATCTCCCAGCTCTCGGTGGCCTGCACCACCTCCTCGAGCTCCGTCTCGATCCGGCCGGTGAGCCGGCGCTCGCGCTCGCGCCGGGCCCCGTCCCCGGCCGGGGCCGTCGCGAGGTCGGCGGGCAGCTCGATCGGGGGGTGGAGCTCCACCAGGGCCTTCGAGCCGAACAGGTTCTTCCGGTTGTAGTGGAGCCCCACCGGCAACAGCACCGGCGCCGGGCGGTCGGCCGCGGTGAGCTCGCGCGCCCGGAAGTACAACCGTGCAGCCCCGGGCCGCAGGTCGAGCAGGTGGGGCTCGTCGTGGCTGTCACCCTCGGGGAAGAGGGCGGCGAAGGCGCCGCCGGCCACGGCCTCGGCCAGGGCGTCCAGGCTCCGCCGGTTGGCCTCGCGCCGGGCCGCCTCGTCCCGGCTTGCGCCGACGTCCTGGGGGCGGTAGATCGGCACGGTGCCCAGCACCCGGAGCACTCGTCCGAGGACCGGCCAGGCGAGGAGGCCGTGGCGTGCCCCGAAGACGACCCGCCGCGGGAAGTGGGCCAGGATCAGGGCCGGATCGAGGAGGCCGTTGGGATGCCAGGCGACCAGCACGCCGCCGCCTTCCGCCGGCACGTTCTCCAGGCCCACGACCTCGATCCGCAGGAAGAAGAGCTGCAGCAGCCGGCGCACGGCGAGCGTCACCACGCGCACCGCCCGGGGCACGCGTGTCCGGGCCGCCGGGCCGGAGGCGGCCGGAGGGTCGGGACGCTCGAAAGCGACTGTCATGTTGCTCTCGAGACGCAGTCTAGCAGCCCGGGGTGAAAGTCCGGGTCGCCGCTCACTCGCCTTCGATCAGAGCGTCCCGAGCCGGCGCCCGCCTGCGGCCCGCCACCTGCCGGGCCGCGCCGAGCGCCGACTTCCGGGCGTCGTCGATCAGGGTGTAGAAGACCGGCACCACCAGCAGGGTGAGCATCGTCGCCGTGGTCATGCCGCCGATCAGGGTGAGCCCGAAGCTGGTGTAGGAGAGGCCGATCGAGGTGGTCCGGCCGACGGTCAGCGGGATCATGCCGCAGATGGTGGTGAGGGCGGTCATCATGATCGGCCGGAAGCGGCGCTCCGAGGCCAGGAGGATCGCCTCGCGCCGCTCGTGGCCCTCGTGGCGGAGCCGGTTGACGTAGTCCACGAGCACGATGCCGTTGTTGACCACGACGCCGATCAGGAGCACCGCCCCGACCATGCCCAGGATGTCCAGGTTCTTGCGGGTCGCCAGGTGGACCCAGGCGACTCCGATCGAGGCCAGCGGGATGGTGAGGAGGATCGAGAGCGGCAGGAGGAAGCTCTCGAACAGGAAGCCCATCAGGAGGTAGATGAAGACGATGGAGAGAGCGGCGGCGAAGAGCAGGCCCTTCAGGTCCTCGTCCATCCCCTGGGGGCCGCCGCCGGTGTCGAAGGCGATCCCTTCGGGCAGGTCGGCGTCGGAGACCATCGCCTTCAGCCGCTCCCGCGTCGTCTCTTCGCGTCCCTGCTCGAGCTCCAGGGTGATGGTGCGCGAGATCCGCTTGTTGCGCCGCCGGATGGTCTCCGGCGTCTCCAGGTACCGCACGTCGGTGACCGCCGAGAGCGGGGTCAGGCCGCCCGCGGCAGTGGGAATCGCGAAGTCCTCGAGCGCGGCCAGGCTCTTCCGGTCTTCCTCGCGGAAGCGCACCCGCACCGGCACCTCCCGGCCCTCCCGCGTGTAGCGCGGCAGGGCCTGACCGCGCAGGGCGTAGCCCACCAGCCCGGCGACCACCTGCGGGCTCACCCCCTGGTGCTGCGCGCGGGTGCGGTCGACCACCAGGGCCAGCTCGTTGGGGCTCTGCTCGCTCGAGCGCTTCACTCCGAGCACCCCCGGCACCTTGCGGAAGACCCCCTCGAGGCGCTGGGCCACGTCCTCGAGCTCGCTGGCGTCGTCGCCGGTCAGGGTGAAGGTCTGGGTCGAGGCGGTCGCCTCGTCCTGCCCCTGGTCCTCGTCGCCGAAGAAGAACTTGACCCCGGCCCGCTCGGGCAAGGCGTCGCGCACCCGCTCGCCGGCCTGGCGCGGCGTGACGTCCGAGGTGCGGGGCGAGGTGAACCAACCCTGGATCTCGCCGTTGCCGCCCTTCCGGGCGATCACCAGGTAGCCGTCCAGGCCGAGCTCGGGCCGCAGCCGCTCGAGCACCTTCTCGGCGTCGAGGAAGTAGGCCTTCCCCTCCTCGAAGGACAGGGTCTTGGGCAGCTCCACGTCGAGCTCGAAGGCGGGCTGCTCGTCTTCCTGGATCGGTACCACCCGCACCGTCTTGGTCTGGAAGAGCGCCACCACCGAGGCGAGCAGCACGACCAGGACCAGGACCACGTCCAGGCGGCGCCGGAGACAGACCGCCAGTAGCCGCCCATAGATCCGGTTCAGGTTGCCGAAGGTGGCCTCGTAGGCGTGGCGGAGGACCGCGTTCAGGCGCTCGTGGAGACCCCGGACCACGGCCCAGGCGCCGCTCCAGGCGAGCCCGAGGACGCCGCGCCGACCGCCGCCTCCCACCCGCCTCGTGGGGAGGGTCACGTACACCGCGAGCGGCACCACGATCAGGGCCACCAGCAGCGAGGCGATGAGCGACACCGAGATCGGGATCGCCAGGCGCCGGAGGAAGAACTGCCCACCGCCCTCGACCAGGGAGACCGGCACGAAGACGGCGACGGTGGTGAGTGTCGCCATGGTGATGGCGAGCGCCATCTCCCCCGAGCCCCTGACGCAGGCCTCGTAGCGGGGCACGCCGTCCCGGTGGAGGCGGAAGATGTTCTCGGCCACCACCACCGAGTTGTCGACCAGCAAGCCGACCGAGATCATCAGCCCGAGCAGGCTGAACATGTTCAGGGTCTCGCCGGCGAAGTACATGACGGTGAGGCCCAGGAGGATCGAGAGGGGGATCGAGAGGGTGATGATGAGCGTCATGCGCAGGCGGCGCAGGAAGAAGAAGAGCACCGCGATGGCGAACAGCGCGCCCACCCTGCCGCTGTTGAGCAGGACGCCCAGGGATTCGAGGATCGCCCGGCCCTGGTCGAAGAACATCTTCACGCCCATGCCCGCCAGGCGCGGGTCGCGGCCCATCCGGTCGATCTCGGCGTTGACCCGGCGGGCGACCTCGATGGTGTTCGCCTGCCCCTCCTTGAGGATGAACAAGGCGTAGGCCGGCCGGCTGTTGGCCCGGAGCATGTAGCGCCGCTCCGGCTCCTTGTAGGAGACCGTCGCCACGTCGCCCAGGCGCACGTTGGGCGCCACCGGCCGGTTCTCGATCTCCTCCAGGCTCCCGTAACGCGCCACCGAGCGGAGCAGCAGCTTCTTGCCGCCGGCCAGCACGTGGCCCGAGGCGAGGGTGAAGTTGTCACCCAAGAGCTGTTGCCCGAGCTGATAGATGTTCAGGCCCGCCGCCTCGGTCGCCTTGCGGTCGAGCTCGATCAGGATCT
>CAZIIB010000100.1:0-8837 GCA_964539125.1 uncultured Thermoanaerobaculia bacterium
GCGGCGCCGCCGCCCGGCGCGAGACCGACACCATGGACACCTTCGTCGACAGCTCCTGGTACTACCTGCGCTACCTCTCGCCACACGACGACGAGCGGATGTTCGACCCGGAGCGGGCCGAGCGCTGGTGCCCGGTCGACCAGTACATCGGCGGCATCGAGCACGCGATCCTCCACCTGCTCTACGCCCGGTTCGTCTGCAAGGTGCTCCAGGACTTCGGGCTCGTCCCCTTCGGCGAGCCCTTCACCAACCTGTTCAACCAGGGGATGATCACCCGCTTCGCGGACTCGAGCGGGCGGGTGGAGAAGATGTCGAAGTCGCGCGGGAACACCGTGTCTCCGGACCAGCTCATCGAGGAGATGGGAGCGGACACCGAGCGGGTCTACACCCTCTTCCTGGGGCCGCCCGAGGAGGAGGTGGAGTGGACCGACGAGGCGGTCACCGGGGCCTTCCGGTTCCTCAACCGCCTGTGGCGGGCGGCCGAGGCCCTCGAGGCGGCGCCGGCCAACGCGCCCAAGGACGACGAGCTCGAGCGCCTGCGCCACGAGACCATCAAGCGGGTGAGCGCCGACATGGAGCGCTTCAAGTTCAACACCGCGGTGGCGGCCCAGATGGAGCTGCTCAACGGGCTCACCAGGGCGCTCGACGAGAAGACCGCCTCCCGGAGCCGGTGCGAGGACACCTTCGACACCCTGCTCCAGCTCCTGCACCCGGTCGCGCCCCACGTGACCGAGGAGCTGTGGGAGCGGCGGGGTCACCTGGGGAGCCTGCTCGACAGCTCCTGGCCGGAGCACGACGAGGCCAAGCTGGTTCGCGATCGCCTGACCATCGTGGTGCAAGTCGACGGCAGGCTGCGCGACCGGCTGGAGGTGGATGCCGAGGCCGGCGAGGCCGAGATCCGGGAGGCGGCCCTCGAGAGCGAGGGAGTGCGGCGTCACCTGGAGGGAGCGGAGCTGGCCAAGGCGGTCTACGTGCCCGGCCGCCTGATCAACCTGGTCACACGGAGGTGACACGATGAGCCGGACCCTCATTGGACGCGGCGCGGGCCTCCTGACGCTCCTCGCCGTTTCAGCTCTCTTCGTCGCGGGCTGCGGCTACGCCCTCGTGGGCCGGGGGACCAACATCCCAGCCGACATCCACAGCGTCTATCTGAGCCCGTTCGAGAACCGCACCCAGCGCCAGCAGGTGGATCAGTTCGTCACCGAGGCGATCGCCAACGAGCTGGTCAAGCGCCGGCAGTTCAACATGGTGAGCGAGGAGAGCTCGGCCGACGCCGACCTCTCGGGAGCGGTGGTCGGATTCGGCTTGACCCCGATCACCTTCGACGATCAGGGCCGCGCCACCGAGTACGAGATCTCGGTGACCGCGCAGGTGGTCTTCAAGCGCCTGCCGGGCGGCGAGGTGTTGTGGAAGACCGACCGCTACCAGTTCCGGGAGACCTACGAGGTCGACACCTCGGAGGCCGGCTTCCTCGACCGCGAAGAGCAGGCGATCAAAGACGCCGCCCAGCGCTTCGCCGAGACGATGGTCAGCGACTTGTTAGAAGGTTTCTAGGCTTCGTACACCAGCTCGATCCGAGGAGCGGGAGCCCCTCCGGGTCACGGAGCCGTTCCCCCGCCCTGCCGCGACACGCGGCTGAGCCGGGACCAGACCGGCCCGAGCCTCGTTCTGCGCAGAGAGTTGCCGGATCACCCCCTCATCCCCTCGATCCCCTTCCCACCCTCGAGGGGGGAAGGGGACGCCCCCGCCCAGGCTTTGCCAGATCTCCTAGAGGACTTGGTTGGCGGGGTCTTCTGACCGCAGACGGCAACGCCGCCCGGGGCCTTTCAGCCGGGCCGGCGTTCTAGTTGCCTGGAGGCGCGGGGCCTCCGGCGTCAGCCTGCCAGGGATTCGACCGCGCGGGTGAGGCGGGACTTGTGGCGCGCCGCGGCGTTGGCGTGGATGACCTTCTTCTGCGCCGTCACGTCGATGACCCGTAGGGTCTGGGGCAGAAGGGCCTTCGCCCGCTCGGCGTCCTCGGCCTCGACGGCGGTGCGGAGCTGCTTGATGGTGCTGCGCAGGCGCGAGCGATAGGCGCGGTTGCGCTGGCGCCGCCGCTCGTTCTGATGAATGCGCTTCTCAGCGGACTTGATGTTGGCCATGACTCTTGCGTCTCGGTTGCTTGGGCTCGTAGATGCGGGCACGCGGCCCGGCCGGCGGCAAAAAAATCGCCGCACCGGAGTGCGACGCAGCGGTGGTTTATACCAGCCTCAACGGTTGATGTCAACTCCGATCGCCTTGAGGCGGTCGCGGGCGATGTTCGCTTCGTCGCTGTTGGGATGCTCCCGGATCACGTACTGGAGCTGGACGATCCCCTGCGACCGCTCGCCGAGCTCCAGGTAGGCGTACCCCTTCTTCAGAAGCGCGCCGGGCACCTTGTCGCTGCGCGGGTAGCGGCGCAAGACCTGGTCGAACTGATCGATCGCCTGACGATACTTGCCCTGACGGTAGTAGCACTCGCCGATCCAGTACGTGGCGTTGTCGGCGAGGTCGGTGTTGGGGAAGCTCTGGAGGTACTCCTGGAAGCCGGAGACGGCGAGGTCGTAGTTGCCCCGCAGGTAGTCGTTGTAGGACGACTGGTAGAGGGCCTGGGGGTCGGCCTGGCCGCCGGCCGGCGGGGTTCCGTCGCCCTGGCCCGCCCCCCCCTCGTCGCCCCCATCGCCTTCGGGGTTCGAGAGGAGCTGGGCCTGGGTGCGAAACGCCTTGAGCTCCGGGTTGGTGGAGGCGATCTGCTGGGAGAGCTGGGCGAGACGGTAGTTGGTGTCCTCGAGCTTGGCCTGGAGCTGCTCGATCTGAGTCGAGAGCTGGTCGATCCGGACCTTCATGTTGGCCTCGGACTGGAGGACCTGCTCCATCTGGCCTCCCACCGACTTCTCGAGAGAGGCCACCTCCTCTTTGCTCGAGGCCTGCATCTGCACCTGGAGGACCTGGCGCTGGACGTCGGCGAGCTGCTTGTTGATCCCGTCGATGTCGCTCGACGATACGCACCCCCCGGCGGCCAGGGTCAGGGCCGCCAGGGGGAGGGCGAGCAGGGAGAGGCGGCGAGTCGTCACTTGGGCTGAATGACGAAGTGCGCGCGCCGGTTGCGCTGCCAGCAGCTCTCGGTGGACTCCTTGCACACCGGGCGTTCCTCGCCGTAGCTGATCGTCTCGAGGCGATCGGCCGCGACCCCGAGGGAGACCAGGTAGTCCTTGGCGGCGTTGGCGCGGCGCTCGCCGAGGGCCAGGTTGTACTCATTGGTGCCGCGCTCGTCGCAGTGCCCCTCGATCGTCGCCTTGTAGTCGGAGTTGGCCTTGAGCCAGTCGGCGTTCTTGGCGAGCTGCTCCTGCGCCTCGGGCCGGAGATCGGACTTGTCGAAGTCGAAGTAGACGTCGGCGACCAACTGCTGGTCCCGCAGGTATTGATTGAGCTCCTCGA
This sequence comes from uncultured Thermoanaerobaculia bacterium, assembly GCA_964539125.1. Classification (GTDB taxonomy): domain Bacteria; phylum Acidobacteriota; class Thermoanaerobaculia; order Multivoradales; family DATKCC01; genus CAVUBL01. The sequence continues at coordinate 3,457 of CAZIIB010000100.1, forward strand.
CGTCCTGTGGGAGCTTCGGTTGCGTCACGTCCTCCTTGGTCATCTCCGGTGCGGGCGGTACCTCCTCGGCCGGCGGCGGGGTCACCTTCGCGGTGTCGACCTTGATCTCCTCCGGTTGAGTTTTCGGTTGCTTCTTGGGGCAGCCCCACAGGACCACCATCATCGCCGGCACCAGCACCCAGGCCATCCACTTGCGGCTCATCGGTCGTCTCTCCTCAAGAATGAAAACGCTAGATCGTATGTGATCGAGGGGGTAACGAAAACCAGCGTAACTCTAACAAAGCACAGGAGGTCCCGCAAGGGCCGGCCGGCCCGGGGTCGAAGATGCCGGCCGGAACCGGGATCACTTCGGATACCCGGACCAGGCGGGCGAGTAGTTGTTGCCCTCGCTGGTGAGCTGGCGCGGGTTGCGTCCGTCGGCGTCCATCACCCAGATCTGCGTCTCCTTGCCCTCTCGGCCGCCGAGGCTCAGGGAGTACGCGATGCGCCGCCCGTCGGGCGAGAAGGTCGGCGATTCCTTGGCACCCGCGCCGGAGGTGAGGAGCCGGGTCTTCAGGGTCGTCCGGTCGGTGATCGCGATCTGGAAGACCCCGCCGCGGCGGGTCGCGTAGGCGATCTGCGTCCCGTCCGGGCTCCAGGCGGCGCCGTCGTTGTAGTCGCCTTCGGTGGTGATGCGCTGGACGTTGGTGCCCTCGGGGTCCATCACCCAGATGTCGGGGCGGCCGCTCCGGCTGGAGGTGAACGCGATCTCGTTGCCGGTGGGCGACCATGCCGGGTTGGTGTCGATGGCCCCGGTAAAGGTCAGGCGGCGGAGGTTCGAGCCGTCGGCCCCGGAGACGAAGATCTCGGTATTGCCGTCGAGGGAGCGGGCGAACGCCATGCGCCGGCCGTCGGGCGAGAAGGAGGGGGATGTGTTGAATTGACCGGTGGTCACGAGCGGCGTCTTGTGGCCGGTCGCCAGATCGGCCAGGTAGATGCCCGGCCGGCCCTTGAGGTAGGAGACGTAGGCCACGCCCGAGTCGTCGGCGGTCCAGGCCGGGAACAGGGAGACGGAGTGATGGCCGGTGATCCGGCGCTCGTTCGCCCCGTCGTAGTCCATCAGGAAGATCTCCTTGTCGCCCGTGCGGTCGGAGTAGAAGGCGATGGTGGTCAAGCCCAGCCCTCGTTTGCCGGTGAAGTAGAGGACCACTTCGTCGGCGAACGTGTGGGCGATGCGCCGGGCCACTTCGTAGTCGCCCCGATAGCGCTTGCCGAGGACCAGGTCGCCGCTCTTGAGGTCGAACACCCGGCCCTCGAAGAGGACCTTGCCCCCTTCGTCCGAGACGTCGGCCTGGAGCAGGAGCTCATTGCCCAGGGAGCGGTACTGCTCGCGGTCGTGGGCCTCTTCGCCGGTGAGATCGAGGGCGGCGAAGGCCCACGGGCCCTGGATCTCGAAGATCCGGGACTCGTCGAGATCGTTGCGCAGGGTCTCCTCGAGCTCGGTGGCCGCGGCCGTGCCCTTCTGGGAGAGATCGCCCTGGTGCGCGACCGCGGGAAAGGCCAGGCGCAGGAGCGGCCGTTGCCCCTGCTGCAGGACGAGCGTCACCTCGCCCTTCTTCTCGCCGGCCTGCTCTGAGGCCTGGGGGCTCCGCTGCTGGTCCCCGCCCGCCTCCGCGCCCGTCTCGGGGGGCTGCTGGCTCGCCTCGGAGTCGGCGGGGCGGTCGGGCCGAGGCGACTGGGCGGTCGCGCTCGGACCGGCCGCGAGCAGGAGAGCGAGGGCCGGGGCGAGGAGGGCGAGACGGCGTGGGCTCATGGGAATCCTCAACGTACGATCAGGTTGACGGTCAGCGTGTCCTCGCCGTAGCTCGTGGGCAGCGGCGGCAGGGGCGAGGCGTTGTGGACGGCGCGCAGGGCCGCGAGGTCGAAGCTCCGGCTGCCCGAGGACCGGCGGATCTCGACCTCCTGGATCTGCCCGTCCCGCAGCACGCGGAAGCTGATCAGAGTCTCGATGCCCTCGGCGGGCGGCCGCACCCAGCTCTGACGGATCTGACCGAGCATCTGGTCCAGGTAGTAGTCGTAGGGAAACGAAGTGCCCTCGGGGCCCACGACCTGGGCGCCGAGGCGGGAGTCGTCGGTGGCGGCGCCGTGGGACGCCTCCTGGGCTCTTTCGTCGGCGGGCGGGGGCGCCGGCGCGGGCTTCGTCTCGACCTTCTTCTTCGGTTGCTTCTCGGGCAGGGCGGGAACGTCCGGCTTCGGCTCCGGCTTGGGCGCGGGTTGTGGCTCGGGCTTCGGGGCGGGCTTGGGCGTCGCCGGGCGTGGCCGGGGGCGCTCGACACCCAGGGCGCGCGCCGACACGACGTGGACCTCGACGTACTCCGGGTATTTCTTCTCGTGGTTGCCCAGGCGGGGGAGGGCGAAGGCGGCGGTCACCAGGAGGGCGTGGAAGAGAACGGCCGCGGTCGCCGCCACGGTCTGCTGGCGGCGCACCGAGCGCCGGGACCGGCTCTCGAGGATCGTCTGGACCTCGTTCGCCATGGCGGCCCGCTCACCCGCCTCCCGCGCGAGCCTGATCGGGCCGCTCGGTCACCATCCCGATCTTGGTGACCCCGGCCTGGTGGAGCAAGTCGAGGACCTGGATCACCCGCCCGTACTCGACGTGGGTGTCCCCTTTGATGAACACCGTCTCGTCGCCGCGGGCCTGGAGCATGGGAAGGAGCCTCTCGGTGAGCTGGCTGGGATGGATCGGCTGCTTGCCGAGATAGACCAGTCCGTCGCGGTTGATGGTGAGGATCAGGGGGTTCTCCACCTTGGTCGGCAGGTTCTCCGCCTGGGCCCGGGGCAACGTCACCTGGACTCCCTGGTGCAACATGGGTGCCGTGATCATGAAGATGATGAGCAGCACCAGCATGACGTCCACCAGCGGCGTCACGTTGATGTCGGAGAGGACCTGGTCCTCGTCCGATCCGGGGGCTCCGACGCCGAACGCCACGGCTAGGACCTCCCATCTCGAGGACTGCGGCTCACGGTGGCTTCCTCACGTGAAGTTCCGCTCGGCGAGGTTGACCAGCTCGAGGGCGAAGTCCTCCATCGTGCCGCGCACCTCCCGGAGCCGGGCGGCGAAATGGTTGTATCCCACCAGGGCCGGGATGGCGGTGGCGAGCCCCGCGGCGGTGTTCACCAGGGCTTCGGCGATGCCCGGCGCGACGGTGACGATGGAAGTGGACCCGGTGACGCCGATCTCCTGGAAGGCCACCATGATGCCCCACACCGTGCCGAAGAGGCCGATGAAGGGGGTCGCGGCGGCCGTCGTGGCCAGAAACTGCGTGCCGCGGGTGAGCTGGTGGATCTCGACGGTGATCGCCCGGCGCAGCGTGCGCTCGAGGGCCGAGAGCGAGCGGATCTTGTAGTGCTTCGGCCCCCCTTCGGCCTCCGGTTGGGCGGCCTTGATCTGGGCGTCGATCTCGGCGTAGCCGGCCTGGAAGATCCCGACCAGCGGCGAGGTACCCAGGTGGCCCGCCGCGCTGTTGACCTCGCTGAACCGGGCGCTCTTGCGGAACGCCGCCAGGAAACGGTCGGTCTGGGCCCGGGCCTTCCGGATCTGGAAGTGCTTCCAGATCATGATCGCCCAGGAGGAGAGCGAGAAGATCACCAGGATGCCCAGGACCAGCTTGGCCATGGGCCCGGAGTGGATGAAGAAGTCGACGATGCCGCGGGTGGCGGCCGCGGTGGGGTCGGCTGGGGGTTGGAGGGCGAGGAGGGTGGCGGCGTGGCTCATCTGCGCGGCGAACGGTAGCACAATCCGTGCCGTTCGCCGGGGCGTCCGCGGCCCCGCAGGAGTCACTCGGCGGCGGGAGCGGCCGCCGGTTCCGAAGGCTTCTCGGCTGGTGGTGGCAACAGCACCTCGTTGCGCTCGATGAAGCGGTTGCGCTCGGCGCGCACGATCTCCACCGCCTCCTCGATGGTAGCGACCCAGTGGGCGATGTCCAGGTCGCCGGGGTCGGCCAGACCGCGGGCCACGACCTCGTCCCGCAGCCACTCCTTGAGGCCCAGCCACATGGGTCCGACGAAGATCAGAGTGCGCTCGCGCAGCACGCCGACCTGGAGGAGCTGGAGGACCATCGTCGCTTCGAGCGTCGTGCCGATCCCGCCTTCCACGACCACGTAGGCGTGGCACAGCCGGATGAACTGGTGGAGGCGGGAGAAGAAGGTCTTGTGGGTGGAGACCTGATCGAGGAACGGGTTCGGCTGCTCGTCCAAGGGCAGGAGGATGGTCAGGCCGAACGACCGCGTGTGGTAGCGGTAGGCGCCGCGGCGGGCGCCCTCGTTGGCCGCCATCATCAGACCGGGGCCGCCGCCGGTGACGATGTCGCAGCCGATGAACGAGAGCTGGCGGGCGAGCTCGCGCACCCGGGCGTAGTGCTCGTTCTCGGTGCGGATGCGGCTCGAGCCGAAGATCGCGACCCGGAAGTAGCGCTTCTCGGAGGGCCCGTGCCGGTCGATCCAGGAGATGAGGAAGTACAGGAAGGCGATCGACCGGTCATAGAAGTGGATGATCCGGCGCCGGACCCGACGCCGGACCCGTGCCCACGGAGTCTCGCGCGGTGGCTCCGGGGGCTCGGGGCGGGTCCTGGGGCGCCGGCGGTCCACGCCGCGAATTGTACCGGGGCCGCGCTTGCCGCGGCGCGGCGGAGGGCGTATAGAATCGGCCCGGGCGCCGGAAGCCTGGTTTGTGGACATGTGAGTCAGGTGAATCGCCGAAGCCGAGACCCGGGAGGGGGCGTCCCCCTCGCCCTCTCGGGGTGAGAAGGGGACCGGGGGGATGCGGGGGGATCTGACGAATCCAAGGGCCTGGAGTCGCCGTGCCGGTGAACGCAGGTCCGATCACTGGGCGTGGGCGGGGGACCGACGGTTCATCCCAGCTTGCTGAGCTCGAGATGCCTCGACCTTATGAGGCGAAGCGTTCTTAGGAGGACAACCTTCATGCGAATCGCTGTCTGTATCAAGCAGGTTCCGGATACCGAGGCCCGCCTGCGCGTGGGCAAGGACGGCCGGTGGATCCACGAGGAGGACCTGCCCTTCGTGATCAACGAAAGTGACGAGTACGCCCTGGAGGAGGGTCTGACCCTGGCCGAGGAGCACGGCGGAGAGGTGGTGGTGTTCAGCCTCGGTCCCGCCCGGGTCAAGGAGGCGTTGCGCAAGGCCCTGGCGCTGGGCGCCACGCGCGGCGTGCATCTCGCCGCCGACGCGTTCGCCGACGGCGACGCCCTGGCCACCGGCAGGGCCCTGGCCGCGGCCATCGGCCGCGAGGAGTTCGACCTGGTGCTCACCGGGTCCCAGTCCGACGACGTGGGCTACGCCGGCACCGGCTCGGTGCTCGCCGGCCACCTGGGCTGGCCCCACGC
>CAZIIB010000101.1:0-8821 GCA_964539125.1 uncultured Thermoanaerobaculia bacterium
CGGGCGAACATGCCGGGCTTGTAGGCGGTGATCTTGCCGGTGAAGGCGGAAGCGGCCACCGTGAGCGGTGACGCGAGGTAGAGCTGGCCCGGGCCGGAGCGCCCCTTGTAGTTGCGGTTGATCGCCGAGATCGAGACCTCGTCCGGGGTCTCCGAGACCCCCGGGCCGCAGCCGATACAGGCGCCGCAGCCCGGTCGGATGAGCTGCACGCCGGCGCGCTCGAAGGTCTCGACCATCCCCTTCTCCCGGCAGTAGCGCTCCACCGCCTCCGAGCCGAACTGGATCAGGAAGCGCACGTGCGGGTGGACCGTGAGGCCCGCCTCGACGGCCTCGGCCACCACCCGGTAGTAGAACTCCAGATCGTCGATCTTCCCGGCCGTGCAGCTCCCGCCGTAGGCGATGTCGATCTCCACGTCGCCGACCTCGTCGACGAAGGCGCCGTTGGTCGGATCGGAGGGAATGCCGTGGTCCGGGTCGCCCGGGTGGGCCACCATGGGCCGGATCGCGGACAGATCGATCGTGTGGACGCCGCCGGCGTACTCGGCGCCCGGGTCGGGGGAGACGGCCCGACGGCGCATCGCCTCGACGTCGGCCCCGGGGCGCCACTCGGCGAGCCACCGGAAGGTCTCCTCGTCGGCCTCGACGATGGCGGTGCGGGCCGCGCACTCGGTCGCCATGTTGGTCAGGGTCGCGCGTTCGTCCATCGAGAGGCCGGTGAGCCCCGGTCCGGTGAACTCCATGACCCGGTTGAGAGTGGCTTGCGGCTTCGCGTACTCGAGCAGGACGTGGAGCATCACGTCCTTCGCGGTCACCCCGTCGGCCAGCTCTCCCACCAGCTCGAAGCGGATCGACTCCGGCACCTCCACCTGCGTGAACCCGGAGTGGAGGAGATTCGCGTACTCGGTGGCGCCCACGCCCCAGGCCAGGGCGTTGTTCACCCCGCCCATGCAGGTGTGGCTGTCGGTCGCCTGGACGAGCTCCCCCGGCTCGACCAGCTCCTCGCGCGCCACCTCGTGGCAGATGCCGGGGGAGACCCGGTCCTTGGCCGAGAAGTCGCGCACTCCGGTGTGATGCTGGAGCTCGCGCTGGAGGTCCCGCAGAACGTCGATCTTGCCGATGAAGCCGCGCATCTTGGGAACGTCGTCGGCGTAGATCAGGTGGTCCTCGAAGACCGCGAACTTCGCCGGGTCCTGCACCCCGTAGCCCGGCCCGTACTCCTCCTCGAGAAAGTAGTGGACCTGGGCGGTGGTGAACTCGTGGCTGTAACCGCCGTCGACCGCCACCACGACCGCGTCGCCCGGCTTGACGTAGCGCTCCTCGGGCGGCGCCTCCCCTGGCAGGGGGCCCAGCAGGTGGCGGGCGAGGATCTTCTCCGCCATGGTCATGGGGCGGGGAGCGGTCTCGGGCCGCGGCAGGTCGATCTCGCCGGCGGCCAGCGCCTTGGCGAAGGGGAAGAGCCCACCCTGGCGGATCACGATGCGGCTGATCGGGTCGTAGCCGCGGCAGAACTCCTCGAGGGGCACGCCCTCGCCGTGCTGGAGCCGGCGCAGCATCTCGTGGTCCGCCATGAGAACGCCCTGGTTGACATTGTTGCGGGCGTGGATCGGGGCGAAGGAGGCAGCGACGGCGATCCGGATGCCGCTCCACTTCTCCGCCTGGACGGCGGTCTCCCGCGAGCTCCCCACTCCCTTGCGGTAGCCCGAGACGATCACCTCGAACCCGCCGTCGCGGAGCGCGTCGTGCGGGAACAGGCGCTCGCCGTCCACGATCAGGCCGGCGTAGGCGTCCCGGGCGATGTCCTCGGGCCGGTGGCTGAAGCAGACCCACGCCGGGGTCATGGCGTCGGTGTTGATGTCGTCGAGCAGGTCGTCGACCGAGAGATCGTCCATCGTCAGGTCGAGCTCGCCGGCGAGCTGCCGCTTGATCCGCTCCGGGTCCTTGGTCAGGAACAGGACCCGCTTGCCGGGAGTGAGCTCGACGATCTGCGGTGGCTTCATGCTTCGACTCCTCCTGCCGGGTCGGGGTCGCGACCGACGGCCGCCGGCCGAGAGGGACCTTCATCGTACCACCGCCCCGCGGGCTCCGCCGGCCCGTGGGCGGTGGCACGATCCCTGCGTGAGCTGGCCCTCGCGGCCGGCGCCGAACACCGACCGCCACCGGTCGTCCGCGGGCTCCAAGCCGTCGACGACGGCGGATCTCCCCGCGGACCGGCGCCTGTTAACGTAGTTCAGGAGGACTTAGGATGAAGAAGTTGATGCACATCTTCGCCCTCGCCATGGCCGTTCTGGCAGTCGCCTCCCTGGCGGCGTGCAGCTCGACCCAGTTCGCGAGCCATCCACCCGATGACGCTTCGCTGACGACTCACGTCAAGGCCCGTCTGGCCGGCGATCGGGACATGACCGGCTCCGACATCGACGTCGCCGTCAAGGACCGCCTGGTCACGCTGAGCGGTACGGTCCTCAGCCAGAAAGTCGATCAGGAGGCCGTCAACGTCGCCGGACAGACCGACTTCGTCCGGGGCGTGATCGACCACCTGAAGGTGGAAGGCCAGCGAGGGTAGACGGCCGTTCCCCTCCCCTGACGGCCTCGAGCTTTCGGCCCCGGCCCCGCGCCGGGGCTTCTTTGTAATCTCTGCCATCGCCGGCGGCGGCAACCTCCACTGCAGGTAAGGTAGGGGGCCATGTCCACCGCCCGCCTGTCCGACGCCGATCTCCTGGCCCGCCTGGTGGCCTTCGACACGGTCAGCCGCAATCCCAACCTCCCCCTCGCCGAGTTCCTCGCCGGGTACCTCGACCGCCCGGGCGCCGAGGTCGAGCTCCTCCCCTCCCCCGATGGCTCCCGGGCCAACCTCCACGTGCGGGTGGGGCCCGAGGCCGACCGGGTGAGCCGGAGCGGCCTGGTCCTCTCCGGCCACATGGACGTGGTGCCGGCCGACGACCTCGACCTGTGGACGAGCGACCCGTTCAGGCTCAGCGACCGGGGCGACCGCTACCTGGCGCGCGGGTCGTGCGACATGAAGGGGTTCCTCGCCCTGGCGGCGAACCTGGCGGCGGGCCTCGACGCAGAGCGCCTCCGGGCCCCTCTGGTGCTGCTCTTCACCTACGACGAGGAGCTGGGGTGCCTGGGCGCCGGGCATCTGGTCGAGAGCTGGCTCGGAGAGGCGGCCGGCGAGGCTCCCGGGCTGCCCCGGGCGGCGATCATCGGCGAGCCCACCGACCTCCGGGTGATCCGCCTGCACAAGGGCCATCTGAAGATCCGCCTCACCTACCGCGGCCGGAGCGCCCACAGCGCCTACCCCCACCTCGGCGCAAACGCCATCGAGCGGGCGGCGGACGGCGTCGAGGCCCTGGCCGCCCTGCGCCGCGAGCTCGAGGCCGAGCGGGTGCCCGCCTCCGACCACTTCCCCGACGCGCCGTACGCCGCCCTGAACGTGGGCACGATCCGCGGCGGCATGGCCGTGAACATGGTCCCCGACCGGTGCGCGGCCGACATCGGCGTGCGCCTCCTGCCCGGCATGGAGGCCGCCGCCATGATCGAGCGCGTACGACGCACCGTGGCCCCCACCGCCGGGCCGGAGGGCCTCGAGCTCGAGGTCCTCTCCTCGAGCCCGCCCCTCGAGGCTCCCGCGGACGCGGCGGTCCTGCGGGCGCTCGCCGAGCTCACCGGGCGGCCGGAGGCCGGCGCGGTCTCCTTCGCCACCGACGCCGGATGGCTCCAGCGCCTGGGGCTCGACTGCGCCATCTTCGGCCCCGGCTCGATCGAGGTCGCCCACAAGCCGGACGAGTGGGTGTCCAAGGAGGACCTGGCTCGAGCTCGCGAGGTGCTCGCTGGAGTCGTCTCCCGCTTCTGCGAAGCGGCGCCGGGCGCTAGTTCCTCGGACGGGCCAGGCCCGAGGCGGGACGGGGGAACGGCGTGAAGCCCTCGGGAATCCGAAAGGTCTCGGCTGGAACGTCGACCGAGTGCTCCACAGAAACGACCTCGCGGACGTACTCGGTGCGCATCCGGCCATCCTGGAGCACCATTACGAGCTCGGCTCGCACCGGGTACCCCGAGAGCCCCTCCTCGACATCGGCCAGCCAGGAAGTGAGGGCCGACGTCGACAGGCGGTCTCTCTCGAGGGCTCGGTAGGCGGTATCGGCAACCTCCCGTCCGAGCTCGAGGCTCAGCCACAGGTCGAGCCGAACCGTGACGGGCTCGTCTGGGCCTCCCGCGTCGATGCGGACGCGATGGGCCTCGAAGCCGGCGATGTGCTTCACCTCGTCCGTCGGCGTCACTTTGATCGTCCGCGGCATCAGCGCCCGCCGCTTGTCGCGAACCAGCTCGCGAAGCTCCGGCGGGGTCGTGGACTCGAGCGTCAGGGGGGACGGATAGCGGTAGAAGTGGCGGGCTTCGAGATCGAGCGCGTAGAAATCCCCGGACTCGGTGTCTACAAAATACGCCTCGGTGGCCTGGTCGAGCCGGGCTCGCGTGGCTTCGAGCCGGTAGCACCGCTCCTCTACCAGCGGTCCTTGGACACCCCGCTTCCATGCGAATTCCTCTCGCTCCCGGATGACCGTGTCGGCTCTCACCGTCACGGCCGAAGCCACCGCGAGCAAGGCAGCGCCCAATGCCACGTACCGACGGGTCGTCCTCACACTTCCTCCTCGGCACTCGAGCCGGCCACACGCCTGCGCGTTCGTGCCGCCGAGGCTTCTAGGGAATCGGGAACCCGTGGACACATATCTGGTCTTCATAGCATTCGTGTATGAAACCGAAGTTGAGCTCGATACAGATGAGGTAGTAGTGATCCTCGGGTAACGCCAGGCAGAGCGCCTCCGGCTCTCCCCACGGAAGGGTGTGGTAGGCGCAGATCTCATTGCACGCCGCGACTGGCGAGGCACTCAGGACGACGAGCGCGATGGCCAGCAAGATCACTGCGATCGATCGCTTCATTGCCGTTCCTCCTCGAGTTCGATGGTCAGTTGGCCCCCGGGCGAGAGAAAGCCGGTCGGGCAATCGCCCTCCGCAGCGCGCCTGGGAATACAGATTCGGTAGCTACCCGAAGGCAGATTCGGGAGCACGAGCGAATCCGGACCCGCCTCTGTGCCCTGGAGTAGGGCCCAGCTCGCAAGCAGGCCGTAGCCGAGAAGCCACTGATGGTTCAGGGTCGTTCGGGGGAAGGCTTGGCCCGTCGACCTGGCCAGCCCGGTCAACACGAGAGTGCCTCCTCCCTCCTGGGCCACTGGAATCGTCCATTGCCCCCCCTCAGTCTCGGGTGGAATCGGCTCTACGGCCAAGGCGTACCCGGGTGCGAGGACCGCTGCACCCGGCCACGAGCCTCCCGGAGGCAGGTCGAGGACGAAATTGCCCTCGGCGTCCGTGCTCGCCGTCGGAATCAAGAAACTGCTCGTCCCGGCACCGTACGGGGGCACGGCTTCGAGTCGCGCCCCGGGAATCCCCCGCCCTTCCGGCGAGACCACCCGGCCCCGGATCTGGCGCTGATCCTGTAGGACCAACTCGACGGTGGCGTCAGGTCCGTCATCGGAAAGCCGTAGGCGCTCGATCCCGCTCTGCCGGTGCTCGGACCCCACCGCCTGGATCTGATACCCGCCGTATCCCTGTCCGACGAACGCGAAGCTCCCGTCCGCCTCCGTCTCCATCTGGGTGACTCCGCCCTCTGGGAATTCTGGCTGGAGGATCACCTGCGCGCGGGGAGGCGTTGCGCCGTTCGGATCGATCACTCGGCCGGTGATCGAAGTGCCCGGGAGCTCGATGAGCAGCTCTGCGGCGCCAAGCCCGGAGTCGATCTCCACGGGGACTTCCCTCGACATCCACCGGACTCTCGGCTCCTCGCTCCGAACCTCCAGACGCCAGCTCCCCTCCCGCGGGAGAATGCCGACGAATTTGCCATGCCGGTCCGCCTCCATGGCAACGGAGTCGGAGCCGTGTCGTCCACCGAAATACAGGGACGCGGCCAGGGGAGCGCCGTCGAGCGTGATACGCCCCACGACCGGCACTCTTTCCAGATCGACGCGGACGCTCGGGTTCTCAGGCGAGATGGAGACCGCCCGCGTGGTGCGGAAACCTCTGTCTCCTTCGATCATCGCGAGATAGTCGCCGGCAGGCAGGAGGGGGAAGACTGCGTCGCCCGAGGCGTCGGTCGAGGCCTCCCTGGACTGCGCCCCCGACTGGAACAGCCGTACTTTCCACGGCGTCCCGCCACGGGCCGCGGCTGGCTCGATCGAGATCGTTCCAGCGGGAAACCACGGGACGACAAGCGGCTCGTCCAGGCGCAGCTCGAGAGGCTCCGAGACGATCAGCCGAGGTACCTCCAGTGACCCGTAGCCGGGTATCCGGACCTCCAGCTCGTACGATCCTCGCGGTACACCTCGGAGCTGAAACCATCCTCGCTCCCCCGTCTCGGAGCGAAACGCCAGGGCCTCCATGCGGGCACCCAGTGCGGCGCGGGCCGGGCCCCCTCCCACGGTCGGCTCGAGGACCAGCTCGGCCGCCGTCGCGCTCGTTCCGTCCACTCGCACCACGGTGCCGACGATCGAGGCTCCGATCTCGAGTGGCAGATCGCCGACCACAACCGAGCCGCCAGGAACAACGTGAAGGGCCCATCGGTAGTTCGGGATGAAACCCTCTGCATCGAAGCGCAGGTCCAGCACTCCTTCGGGAAGCTCGCAGGCCAGCCACCGCTGACCACCCTCGCCGGCAGTCACTGGACAGTTCCGCTCAAACGTGCTCGACGCCGGCACATCGAGCGGCGATTCCTCGAGTTGGAAGCGCACCCGGACCCTTCCCGGCCAGGCTTCGAGGGGATGTCTGGTGCTGTTCACCAGCCGGGCCTTCACCATGCCCGTCCCGGACGCGGCGAGGGAGAGCGCTCCCGACTTCGGAACACCCTCTATCGAGAAGGGCGGTGCCCAAACACCCACGCCTTCGAGCACGAACTGGTAGCGATTTCCGGGCTCGAGCAGCATGACCGCTCGCCCTGGTACCTCGGCCGGGCAGCGGAAGGCTACATCCGGCTGGGCCTTCGCCCCCTCCCCCGCCGACACCATCGCGAGGGCCTGCAGGGTGGCGACGCGTAACGCCGGCTGCTCTTGCTTGGTCCTGAGCTCGACTTTGGCGGGGACCGCGACCCGCCCAGCCAGGAGGAATAGAAGCATTGCAGCGACCATGAGCATGCCTCCCAACCTCGATGACGGAATGTCGAAACTAACCAATCATACCGGCGCACGACTTCAGGTCAAGCGCCCGAGCGCCTACAATTCTCGAATGGCTTTCTTGGGTTTCGTGCTTCGCACTCGGTGCCCCATCCGGGAGACCCTTCCTGGACCGGTCGAGCCCTTCTGTGGCGCGGGAGGCGAGGCTTGACCACCGGTGTGTCGTGGATCGAGGCCGAGCTCACCTGGACCGGCACCCGTTTCGAGCGCGGGGTGCGGGTGGCGGTGGGCGAGGACGGTCGGATCGCGGCGATCGGTCCCACCGCCGAGCCGGGGGCCGGCGAGGACGGCGGCGGGCCGGCGCCCCTCCGTCTGCCCGGCCGGGCGCTCCTGCCCGGGTTCGTCGACGCCCACTCCCACGCCTTCCAGCGCGGCCTGCGGGGGCGGGGCGAGACCTTCCCCGCCGGCGCCGGCAGCTTCTGGACCTGGCGCGAGGCGATGTACGGTCTGGTCGACTCCCTGGACCCGGAGCGCTTCGGCGCCCTCTGCCGGACGGCCTTCGCCGAGATGCGCTCGGCCGGCATCACCACGGTGGGCGAGTTCCACTACCTCCACCACGCCGATCCCGAGGCCGCCGACTTCCGCCTGGACGACGCCCTCCTCGAGGCGGCCTCGGAGGCCGGGATTCGGCTGGTGCTCCTCGAGACCTACTACGCCGCGGCCGGCCCCGGGCGCCCCCCGGAAGGGGCCCAACGCCGCTTCCGCTCCCCGTCGCTCGACGCCTACTGGCGCCAGATGGACCGCCTGGCGGGTCTCCTCGACCCGGCGCGCCAGAGCCTGGGGGCGGTCGCCCACTCGCTGCGCGCCGCCTCGCCGGACGAGGTGGCCGCGCTCCACGGCGAGGCGGAGCGCAGGGGCCTGCCCTTCCACCTCCACCTGGAGGAGCAGGTGCGCGAGATCGAGGCGTGCCGCGCGGCCTACGGCCGGCGCCCCATGGAGCTCCTCCTCGACCGGGTCGAGGTCTCCCCCCGGGTCACGGCCGTCCACTGCACCCACAGCGATCCGGGGGACATGACGCGCTTCGGGGCCGCCGGCGGGACCGTCTGCCTCTGCCCGCTCACCGAGGCGAACCTCGGCGACGGCATAGCGGACCTGCCGGGGATCCGGGCCTCCGGCGCCGGCCTCTGCCTGGGCACGGACTCCAACGCCCGCATCTCGATGCTCGAGGAAGCCCGCTGGCTCGAGCTGGTCCAGCGCCTGGCCCGGGAGCGCCGGGGGGTGCTGCGCGAGGAGGGACCCGGACCAGACCCCGACGCGGGCCCCGACGCGGGCCGCGTCGCCACCGTGCTCCTCGACGCCGCCGCCGGCGCCGGCGCCCGCGCCCTGGGGGTCGAGGCCGGCGCGATCCGCCCCGGCGCCTGGGCGGACTTCGTCGCGATCGACCTCGCGAGCCCCGAGCTCGCCGGCTGGACGGAGGAGACCCTTCTCGAGTCGCTCCTTCTCGGCGCCGGCGACCGCGCGATCGCCGCCACCTGCGTCGGCGGGAAGTGGCGGGAGACGGCCTAGCAGCCCCCGATCGGGGCTACGGCGTCAGGTCGGCGCAGCGGGCCCACACCGTCAGCGTCGAGCCGGCGGGCATGATGCGCTCGATCAGCCCCACCCAGCCCGTG
>CAZIIB010000102.1:0-8801 GCA_964539125.1 uncultured Thermoanaerobaculia bacterium
CACGAAGCCCATGGATTTTCAGACGCCTCGTCGGTTTGAGGCGAAGCTTCACTAGTGGTCTGATTCATGAATCAACGCCTCGAGATCGCCCGAAACTGGCTTCCCCGCTATACCGGCATGCCCCTCGACCGGTTCGGCGACTACATCCTGCTGACCAACTTTCACCTGTACCTGGCCAGCTTCGCCGAACGCTTCGGCTGCGACCTCTACGGGGAGGGCCGGCCCATGCAGGCGGCCACCAACTCGGCCGGCCTGTCGATCGTCAACTTCGGCATCGGCTCACCCAACGCCGCGACCATCATGGACCTGCTCACCGCGCGCCAGCCCCACGGTGTGCTCTTTCTGGGCAAGTGCGGCGGGCTCAAGCACTCGACCGAGATCGGCCACTTCATCCTCCCCATCGCGGCGATCCGGGGCGAAGGGACGAGCTCCGACTACTTCCCGCCCGAGGTCCCGGCGCTGCCTTCGTTCAAGCTCCACAAGTTCGTCTCCGAGAAGATCGTGGCCCACGGCCACGAGTACCGCACCGGCGTCGTCTACACCACCAACCGGCGCCTGTGGGAGCACGACGTGCCGTTCCTCGAGCGGCTGAGGAAGCTCACCTGTATCGCCATCGACATGGAGACGGCGACCCTCTTCATCGTGGGTCACCACAACTCGATCTCCCGGGGTGCCCTGCTCCTGGTCTCCGACCTCCCCATGGCGCCCGAGGGGGTCAAGACCGAGGAGTCGGACCGGCGGGTGACCGAGCGCTGGTCCGACGTCCACCTGCGGATCGGCATCGAGGCGATGACCGAGATCGGCGAACAAGGGGAGCAGATCAAGCACTTCACGTACTGAGAGACGCGCGGGAGCGGCGAAGCTCCCGCCCACGCGCCGAACCGCCGGCGGGCTTCCCTTGCGGTGTATCACGTTATATGCTACTAGGTTGAATTGCACATTTGACCATTCGCCGAGAGCAACGCCATGATCTCCGGCGAGGAACCCGCCCGGCAATGACCGGACCTCCCCGTATCCTCTTCATCGACGACGACCCGGACGACCGGGCCCTCGCCCTCTCCTTGCTTCGGAGCTTCCTGCCGGACGTCTCGATCGCCGAGGCCGGCGACGGCGTCGCGTTCGCCGAGGCCCTCGCACGAGGCGCCTTCGACGCGGTGGTCACCGAGCACCGCCTGTCCTGGGCGGACGGCCTGAAGGTGCTGCGGGCGGTACGGGGCCTCTACCCCCACCGGCCGGTCGTCCTGTTCACCGCCGAGGCCGATCCCGAGCTCGCCTCGAAGGCGCTGCGCTTCGGAGTGGACGGCTACGTGCCCAAGACCAGCCGGGGCTACCTTCGTCTCGGCGCGCTGCTCGAAGAGCTCCTGGAGCGTCCGGCCCGCCGGGCGCCCCAGGCTGCGGACGCTCCCGCCGAGGCCGGCCGCGTGAACGAGCTCGCCGGCATCGCCGAGGCCTTACGCCGCTCGAACCGGGAGCTCGAGCAGTTCGCTCACGTCGTTTCCCACGACCTCCAAGAGCCGCTGCAGCTCGTGGTGCGCTACGCCCGCCTGATCGGCGAGCGTTTCGAGGAGGCCTTGGGGGAGGACGGTGGCCGGTTCCTCGGTCATCTGGTGGAGAGTGCCGAACGGATGCAGTCGATGATCGACAGCATCCTCGAGTACTCGCGGCTCGGAGCGGACGGCCCGCCCGCGGGGCCGGCGGAGCCGCCGGTCGACCTCGAGGCGGTGGTCGACGAGGCCCTGGCCAACCTGGGCGGCGCGGCCGAGGCGGCGGCCGCCGAGATCACCCGGGGCCCGCTCCCCGCCGTGACGGCAGACCGGGCCCAGATGGTGCAGCTCTTCCAGAACCTGATCGGCAACGCCATCAAGTTCCGGGCCCAGGGACACAAGCCCCGGGTGCACGTCTCCGCCACCGAGTCCGACGGCTCGTGGGTGCTCTCGGTGGCCGACGACGGAATCGGCATCGATCCGGCCCAGCACGAGCGGATCTTCCGGATGTTCCAGCGGCTACACTCGAAGGGCGAATACCCGGGCACGGGCATCGGGCTGGCGCTTTGCCAGCGCATCGTCGAGCGCCACGGCGGATGCCTCCGGGTCGAGTCGCGGCCAGGCCACGGCGCGACCTTCTCGGCCGTGCTGCCCAAGCCGGCGGCGCCGCCCCCGAGCGAGGGAGGAGGGTGAGATGGATGGAGACCGGTTCCGGGTCCTGCTGGTGGAGGACAGCCGGGCGGACGCCGACCTGATCCGGGAGATGCTCTCTTCGGCCTCCGGAGCGTGCTTCGAGCTCACCTGGGTCGAGCGCCTGGCCCGGGGCGTGGAGCTCCTGTGCGCCGGGCGGGTCGGTGGCGCCGAGGGGCCCGAGCTCCCGGAGCTTCCGTTCGACGTCGTCCTCCTCGACTTCAACCTCCCCGACAGCGCCGGCATCGCCACCTTTGAGGCGGCGCATCGGGCGGCGCCCGAGGTACCGATCCTGATCCTCACCAACCTGCGCGACGAGGAGGTCGCCCTCGCGGCGGTGCGCGAAGGGGCGCAGGACTACCTGATCAAGCGGGAGGTCGAAGGCCGCAGCCTGATCCGTGCGATCCGCTACGCCATCGAGCGGACGCGCGCCGACCGGGAACTGCGCGAGAGCAAGGAGCGCTTCGCCCTGGTCGCCCAGGGAGCGAACGACGGCCTGTGGGACTGGGATCTGACCGCCGGAACCGTCTACTACTCCCCGCGCTGGAAGGTCCTCCTGGGCCTCGACCGGGAAGAGGTCGGAGAGGATCCCGCCGAGTGGCTCGACCGGGTTCATCCGGACGACGCACCGGACCTCCGGGCGGCCCTCGAGACCCACCTGCAGGGAGCGAGCGGCCACTTCGAGCACGAGCACCGGATCCGCCGCGGGGACGGATCGTACCTCTGGGTCGCGAGCCGCGGCCTGGCGGTGCGCCACGGCGACCGGCCCCCCCACCGGATGGCCGGCTCGATCATCGACATCAGCGCGCGCAAGCAAGCCGAGGCCCAACTCGTCCACGACGCCTTCCACGACGCGCTGACCCGGCTGCCCAACCGCGCCCTCTTCCTCGATCGCCTGGGTGTGGCCATGGTCTCCGTGCAGCGGGCCGGCGAGAGCCACTTCGCGGTCCTCTTCCTCGACCTCGATCGCTTCAAGAACCTCAACGACAGCCTGGGACACGCCATGGGCGACCTCCTGCTCCGGGAGATGGCCGGGCGGCTGACGGCCGGACTGCGCCCGGGCGACACGGTGGCCCGGCTGGGAGGCGACGAGTTCGCCCTGTTGCTGGGAGACGTCGGCACCGTGGCCGCCGCGGCCCAGGTGGCGCGCCGGGTCCAGAGCCTGGTCTCGGAGAGGTTCGTCCTGGAGGGCCACGAGGTGTTCACCACCGCCTCGATGGGGATCGCCCTCTCCGCCACCGGCTATCAGCGGCCCGCGGACATGCTGCGCGACGCCGACATCGCCATGTACCGGGCCAAGGCCGCGGGCAAAGCGCGATACGAGGTGTTCGACCGCGACATGCACCGCAGCGCCGTGGCCCTCCTGGAGCTCGAGACCGACCTGCGGCGGGCCCTCGAGGAGGAACAGTTCGTCATGCACTACCAGCCGATCGTCGCCCTCGAGAGCGGCGCCGTCGTGGGCTTCGAGGCGCTGGTGCGTTGGCGTCACCCGCGCCGCGGCCTGGTGCCGCCGGCGAGCTTCATCGCGGTGGCGGAGGAGACCGGCCTCATCGTGCCCCTGGGCTGGTGGGTGCTCGCGGAGGCCTGCGTGCAGATCGCGGACTGGAACGCGCGCTTCGCCTCCGAGGCGCCGCGCTCGGTGAGCTGCAACGTCTCGGGCAAGCTCATCGCGCAGCCGGACGTCGTCGACCGGGTGGTGGCGATCCTGGAGTCCTCCGCCCTCGATCCGTCGCTGCTCCGCCTCGAGATCACCGAGAACGTCGTGATAGACCACGGTCCCGCGGTGCTGGACCACCTCTCCGAGCTCCGGGCCCTGGGCGTGCAGCTCCACATCGACGACTTCGGTACCGGCTACTCGTCGCTCTCCTACCTCCAGCGCTTCCGCTACGACACCCTCAAGATCGACCGCTCCTTCGTGAGCGCCCTTGGACGACGCGGCGAGGAGGGGGGCCAGATCGTGCAGACCATCGTGGCCCTGGGTAACCAGCTCCAGATGAACGTCATCGCCGAAGGGGTGGAGACCGAGGACCAGGCCCGTTGGCTGCGCCGTCTCCACTGCCCCCAGGGCCAGGGCTACTGGTTCGCCAGGCCCCTCGATCCGCCACGGATCGAGGCGCTGTTGGAGCGCCGGAAGCTCGGCATCGAGCGAGGCGGACGAGGGAGGTCCCCGGCGTGAGAAGGGCGGGCCAGGAGTCTGCACGGCCGAAACGCGCAGACTCCAAGTGAAGCTCCGCCTCGAACCGACGAGGCGTTTGGAACGGCGGGGGCTTGGTGAGGCGCAGGTTCCCCACCCACGGGAACCCGCTCGGCGAGACCCTGGTGGCCCGGGCCTTCCGAACCGAGCTGCGGAGGGACCGTTGCCTCACCCCCTCGACGAGTGGACACGCAGGTGGCGGAGCGGGCGAGCCGGCCGGCCCGGCTAGCCGATACGTCCGCGCGCGATCGCCGCCTGGACCGTCTGGATCGCCTTCTCCGCCCGGGCGGCGAGCTCGTGCTCCAGCTCACCCTCCGCCGGGTCGCGGGCCAGCAGATCCTCGTAGGAGACCCGCTTCTCCCACAGCAGGGAGCCGCCGCGGATCACGCGGAGCTCGAACGCCGCCTCTGATCGCCCCCGGTCTTCGCACTCGATCAGGAAGCGCGCGCCGTCGTGCTCGACCACGTGGTTGATGCCCGGGAGCACGGGGCCCGTCTTCTCGCTCATGGGCACCCCGTCCCGCCGCGCCCCGCGGGCGCGCTGTCCGGTCCGTTCCGCATCGGTTCCTCCGTCCTCCCAGTCTACCCCGCCGACCGATCGGGACCACGTGTAGGATGGCCGCGACCGACGCGAGGAAACCCCATGGACCGAAGCGAACCCCTCGACCGCCTGCTCCAGAAAGCCCGCAAGATCGTCGAGGAGGAGCTCCTGCCCCTCGAGCCTCTCCTGCTTCAGGGGCGGCTCGACCGCCTGGAGCCGGCTCTCGAGGAGGTCCGGCGCTCCGTCCGCGCGGCCGGCCTCTGGGCTCCGTACCTGCCGATCGAGCTGGGAGGCGGCGGCCTCTCGCTCGGCGCCTTCGCGCACCTGAGCGAGGAGCTGGGGCGCTCGCCCCTCGGCCATTACGCCTTCCACTGCCAGGCACCCGACGTGGGCAACATGGAGCTGCTGGCGCTGCACGGCTCTCCCGAGCAGCGGAAACGCTTCCTCGAGCCTCTCGCGCGCGGCGAGATCCGGAGCTGCTTCGCCATGACCGAGCCGCAGCACGCCGGCTCGAACCCGGTGCACCTCTCGACCACCGCCCGCCGCGACCGCGACGACTACGTGATCGACGGCCGCAAGTGGTTCGTCTCGGCGGCCGACGGCGCGGCCTTCGCCATCGTCATGGCGGTGACCGACCCCGACGCCGAGAGCCCGTACCGCCGGGCGAGCCAGATCCTCGTCCCCACCGACACCCCCGGCTTCCGCCTGGTGCGAAACCTCTCGATCATGGGCGACCGGGGACGGGGATACTTCAGCCACGGCGAGGTGGCCTTCGAGGCCTGCCGGGTACCGCGTGCCCACCGGATCGGTCCGGAGGGAAGCGGCTTCGCCCTGGCCCAGGAGCGCCTCGGTCCGGGACGCATCCACCACGCCATGCGCTGGATCGGCCTCGCCGAACGCTCGTTCCACGAGATGTGCTCGCGGGCGGCCCGCCGCGAGCTCTCCCCAGGCAGGCCGCTCGCCTCCCGCCAGGCGGTGCAGCACTGGATCGCCGAGAGCCGGGCGGAGATCGACGCCGCCCGCTTGCTGGTGCTTCGGGCCGCCGAGATCATCGACCGGCAGGGGGCGCCGGCGGCCCGCGTCGAGGTGTCGCTGGTGAAGTTCTTCGTCGCCGGCGTGCTGCAACGGGTCGTCGACCGGGCGATCCAGGTCCACGGCGGCCTGGGGGTGACCGACGACACAGTCCTCTCCTTCATCGCCCGCCACGAGCGGGCGGCGCGCATCTACGACGGCCCCGACGAGGTCCACAAGAGCGTCGTGGCCCGACGCATCCTGAAGGGGTACGGGGTCGAGGTCGAGATCTGATCGCTCCGTCCCGAACCCGGGCTCAGAGCGGCCAGACCCATGGCAGCAGGAGCATCACCACCGCGAACAGGAGGAGCGCCAGCGGCCATCCGAGCCGCCAGTAGTCCTTGAATCGGTAGCCGCCCGAGCCCATCACCAGGAGGTTCACCGGGTGGCCCAGGGGGGTGAGGAGCGCCATCGAGGTGGCGAGGGCGACACCCATCACCAGGCTCCGGGGGTCGGCGCCGACCTCCTCCGCCGCGGTGATGGCGATGGGTACCATGACCGCGGCCACCGCCGGCCCGTTCATCACCTGCACGAGGAGCGTCGTGACCACGAAGAACGCCGCCAGCAGCACGAGCGGACCCGAGCCGCCGGCTACCGCCACCAGCCCCTTGGCCAGGAGCGCCGCCGCCCCGGACTTCGAGAGGGCGATGCCCAGGGGGAGCATGCCGGCCACCAGGAAAACCGTCCGCCATTCGATGGCCTTGTAGGCCTCCTCCATGGTGAGGAGCCCCAGGAGCACCATGGCCAGGGCGCCGCCGAGCATCACCTCGCCGATGGACAGGGGCGTGACCATGGCGACGCCCAGGGTCGCGGCCAGCACCGCCACCGCCTGCCAGTGCTTCCCCGGCTTGCGCGGAGCGAGCTCCTCTTCGCGCGGCAGCAGGATGAAGTCCTCTTCGTCCTGGAGCACCGGCAGGCGCTCGCGCGGCCCTTGGAGGAGGAGGGCGTCGCCGAAGAAAAGAGGCTCGCGGCCCACTCCGGCCACGATCGGTTGGTCGCCCCGCCAGATGGCCAGCGCGGTCATGCCGTAGTGCAGCCGGAAGCGCGCCTCCCGCAGGGTCCTGCCCACCAGGCTCGAACGCGGGGCGAGCACCGCCTCCACCACCATCGTGTCCCCGGACTCGAGGTCCGCCTCCTGCCAGGAGCGCTCGGGAAGGATCTCCAGGTACGGCTCCACGTCGCGCCGCCGGAAGTCATCGAGGTCCCCCTTGACGTGGAGCACGTCCCCCTCCTCCAGCTCCAGGTTGGGCGACGGCGACTGGATGACGCGCCCCCCTCGCTCGACGGCGACCAGGCTCAACCGGTAGAGCTCGCGCAGGGTGCTCTCGGCGACCGGCCGGCCGATCAGGACGGAGCCCGGGGGCACTCGGGCGCGGAACAGCCGGCCGCCGAGCCGGTAGATCTCGATCAGGTCGCCCGCCTCCGACACCCGGAGGCGCTCCTTGGGGGACTCGACCGGCAAGAATCGCCGCCCGAGCAAGGCGACGTAGGCGATGCCGCAGGCCACCAACACCAGGCCCACCGGGGCGAAGTCGAGGAGGCCGAAGCCCAGGAGGCCGTGGTCCTGGAGCAGGCTGCTCGAGACGATGTTGGTCGTGGTCAGCAGGGTCGACATACCGCCCAGGAGCGTCGAGAAAGCCAACGGCATGAGCAGGCGCGCCGGGCTCACCCCCGCCCGCCGGCCGGCGGCCGAGACGGCGGGCAGCAGGACCGCGGCGGCGGCGATGTTGTTCATCACCAGGGAGAGCAGGCTCCCGGCGAGCATGACCACCACGATGAGGCGGCGTTCGCTCCTCCCGGCCAGGCGGGTGATCAGGGCTCCGACCCGCTCCGTCACGCCGGCTCGGGTCAAGCCCTCGGCGAGGATGAAGATGGCGAGGATGGTGATGACCGCCGACCGGCTCAGGCCCGAGAAGGTCTCCTCCGGCGTGAGCACGCCGCTGACCCCCAGGATCACCACCACCAGGAGCGCCACCAGGTCGGCCGACAGGCGCTCCGTCAGGAGGGCCACCATGGCCCCGGCGAGCACCAGCAGGGTGATGATCAGGTCACTGGGCATCGAGTCCCCTCGCCCGTTGAAGGTCGGGCCGGCTCCCGGGGGCCCCTTCCAGGCCCCCAGCCGCCGCACGGACGGTCCCCGATCCTATCCTGCCACCCGCCGGCACGAGTCGAGATAACCTGGTGCCCATGGCCGAGCCCTCCGCCCCCGTCGATCGGATCGACCAGCCCGGGCCCGTGCGCTCCGGCGAGGCGCTCGACCTCGCGGCCCTCGAACGCTACCTCGCAGCCCATGTGCCCGGCTTCTCGGGGGGCCTCGAGGTGCTCCAGTTCCCCTCCGGCTACTCCAACCTGACCTACCTGCTCCGGGCGGACCTGGGCTCGGGCCCTCGCGACCTGGTCTTGCGCCGCCCCCCCTTCGGCTCCGAGGTCGCCACCGCCCACGACATGAGCCGCGAGCACCGGGTCCTGACGGGCCTGGCGCGGGTCTGGGACAAGGTGCCCCGGCCGGTCCTCTTCTGCGCCGACCCGCAAGTCCTGGGCGCGCCCTTCTACCTCATGGAGCGGGTCGAAGGCGTGATCCTGCGCGGGCGTCCGCCGGCGGAAATCGAGCTGGCTCCGCCGGTGCTTCGCGGCCTCTCGGAGCGCTTCGTCGAGACGCTGGCCGAGCTCCACGCCCTCGACCCGGCCGCCGCCGGCCTGGCGGACCTCGGGCGGCCGGCGGGCTACGTCGAGCGGCAGGTCCGGGGCTGGACGAAGCGCTACCTGGCCGCCAAGACCGACGAGGTGCCGGACGTGGAGCGCGCCGCCGCCTGGCTCGCCGA
>CAZIIB010000103.1:0-8750 GCA_964539125.1 uncultured Thermoanaerobaculia bacterium
TCTCGACCGCCGTATTCCAGGACCGCGCCGACGCCCCCAACGGCGTCGAGTGGGTCCATCTGCACGAAACGTGGCTGCAACCGACCGCGGCTACGTCACCTTCGAGCGCGTCCTGAGCTCGGGTCGCTCCCACTCGTGGCGCTCCAGCACCTGGGCCAGGTGCTCCACGGCGTCCCAGACGTCGACGTAGCGGAGATAGAGGGGGGCGAGCCCGAAGCGCAGGATGTCGGGCACGCGGAAGTCGCCGATCACCCGGCGGGCGGCCAGGGCCTGGACGATGGCGTATCCCTCCGGGTGGCGTAGCGACACCTGGCTGCCTCGCGCCTCGGCGTTCCGCGGGCAGGCGGGCTCGACTCCGAAGCCGGCGCAGCGCGCCTCCACCCGCTCGAGGAAGAGCGTTCCCAGGGCCATCGACTTCGCCCGCAGCGCCTCCGTCTCGACCTCGGCGAAGAGGTCGAGGGCGGCGTCGAGGGCGGCCAGGGAGAGGACGGGCGGAGTGCCAGCCCGGAAGCGGTCGATCCCCGGCGCCGGGCGGTACGCCGCCTCGAAGGCGAACGGCTCGGCGTGACCGAGCCAGCCCTGGATCGGCGTCCGGAGCGCCTCCTGGTGGCGGCGGGCGGCATAGAGGAAGGCCGGAGCGCCGGGCCCGCCGTTCAAGAACTTGTAGCCGCATCCCACCGCCAGGTCGGCCCCGGCCCCGGCGAGGTCCACCGGCAGGGCGCCGGCGCTGTGGGCGAGGTCCCAGAGGACCAGGGCGCCCCGGTCGTGGATCGCGCGGGTGGCTACGGCCAGGTCCCACAGGGCGCCGCTCCGGTAGTCGACCTGGGTGAGGACGACCAGGGCCACGTCGTCGTCGAGGGAGGCCAGGACCTCGTCGCGGGGCACGGTGCGCAGCTCGTGGCCCCGGTCGAGGAGCCGCGCGAGACCCTCGAGGACGTAGAGGTCGGTGGGGAAGTTGTCTCGCTCGGAGACGATCGTCCGGCGGCCGGGCCGGAGCTCGAGGGCCGCCGCCGCCAGCTTGAAGAGGTCGAGCGAGGTCGAGTCGGCGGTCACCACCTCCCCCGGCTCGGCCCCCACCAGGCGGGCGATCTTGTCCCCCACCCGGGCCGGCAGGTCGATCCAGCCGTGGAGGTTCCAGGAGCGGATCAGGTCGCGCCCCCACTCCTCCTCGACCACCCGCCGCACCCGCTCGGCCGCCACCCGGGGCAGGGGGCCCAGGGAGTTGCCGTCGAGGTAGACGACGCCCTCGGGCAGCGCGAAGCGCTCGCGCAGAGGGGCCAGCGGATCGGCGCGGTCGAGGGCCTCGGCGTCGCGGCGAGAAGGCATGGAGGGAGAGGTTATAGGATCGGGTGCCGTGAACGACATCGACACCCTCATCCGCGAGTGGGACGGTTTCGCGACCGTGGTGCGCCACGACCGCCCCACCGGCACCTGGATCTTCATCGCGCTCCACGACGACACCCTGGGCCCGGCCATGGGGGGCACCCGGATCAAGGTCTACGAGCGGCCGGCCGACGGGCTCCGCGACGCCCAGCGCCTGGCCGAGGGGATGACCCACAAGTGGGCCGCCGCCGGGCTGCCCATGGGAGGCGGCAAGGCGGTCCTCGCCGTTCCCGCGATCCCACGGGGTGCGGAACGAGAGGCACTGCTCGGACGCTATGGCCGCCTGATCGCTTCTCTCCGGGGCACCTTCGGCACCGGGCCGGACCTGGGCAGCACGCCCCAGGACATGGCGATCATCGCGCGCGAGACGCACTACGTCCACGGCATCCAACCGGGAGGGGCCATCGATCCCGGGCCCTACACCGCCCGCGGCGTCGACCAGGCCGTCCGGGCGGTCGCCCGGCGCCTGTTCGGGAGCGACGAGCTCGCCGGCCGGACCGTGCTCGTCTCCGGGGTGGGGAGCGTCGGCAGGCCCCTCGCCCGGCGCCTCCACGAGGCCGGGGCGAACCTCCTCCTCTCGGACGTCGACGGGGCGCGCGCCCGGGCGCTCGCGAGCGATCTGGGCGCCGAGGTCGTGGCACCGGAGGAGGTGGCCGGCACGGCCTGCGACGTCTACGCCCCGTGCGCCGTCGGCGGGATCCTCGACGCAGAGACCATCCCGCGCCTCGCCTGCCGCGGCATCGCCGGCTCGGCCAACAACCAGCTCGGCGAGCCCGCCGACGCCGAGGCCCTCCACGCCCGGGGCATCCTCTACGCGCCGGACTACGTCGCCAACTCGGGCGGCGCCATCGCCTTCCACCTGATGGCCGAGAAGGTGCCTGACGAAGAGATCCTCCGCCGCATCGACGGCCTCGGCGCCGTGCTCGACGAGATCTTCGACGAGGCCGCCCGGGAGGACCGCTCGCCGCTCTGGGCCGCACGGCGCCGGGTCGAGCGGATGCTCGACGCCGGGCGCACCTGATCGACCACCGACCGGAGACTCCGCCATGGCGCGCACGTTGGACGACTACCAGGAGTATCGCGAGCGGATGAACCGCCGCATCCTAGGCACCGATCATCTGGGGATCAAGCGGATGTTCGGCCTCGACAGCGCCGCTTACCGCGACGGCGCCCTGCCCGGCCGGACCAAGGAGCTCCTGGGCCTGGTGGCCTCGGCGGTCCTGCGCTGCAACGACTGCATCGACTACCACGTGCTCCGCGCGGTCGAGGCGGGCTGGAGCGACGACGAGATCCTCGACGCCCTCAACGTGGCGCTGGTGGTGGGCGGCACGATCGTGATCCCGCACCTGCGCCACGCCGTCGAGACCCTCGACCTGGCCCGCGCCGAGGCGAAGAAGTAGGGCCTACGCCCGATCGATCGGGAAGGCCAGGACCTCGGCGATCGACGCGGCGCCGGTGGCCAGCATCACCAGCCGGTCGAAGCCCAGCGCGACGCCTGCGCAGGGGGGCAGGCCCGCCTCGAGGGCGGCGAGGAACCGCTCGTCCATGGCGACTTCCGGCAGGCCCCGGTCGCGTCGCGTGGCGAGGTCCCCCTCGAAGCGGCGGCGCTGCTCGGCCGGGTCGGCGAGCTCGTGGAAGCCGTTGGCCAGCTCGACGCCCGCCACGAAGAGCTCGAAGCGTTCCGCGAGCGCGGGACCGCCGGGCTCCGCGGCCGGGCGCAGCCGAGCGAGCGCCGCCTGAGAGGCCGGGAAGTCGTGGACGAAGAGGGCGCGGTGCGGTCCCTCGCCGGCCTCGTCCTCCCAGCCCAGCCGGGGCTCGACCACCGTCGCCATCAGCAGGTCGAGCCAGGCGTCGCGGTCGTCGCCCAGGTCGGGGGGCGTGCCGCTCGTCGCCCGCTCCGCCGCCGCGCGCAGACGCTCCGGCGGGTCGCGGAAGGGGTCGACTCCCGCGTGCCGCTCGAAGGCCTGGCGGTAGGTCAGCCGCTCGGCCGGGAGGGCGCTCAGCCGGTCTCCGAGGGTGGCCCGGAGGAGCTCTTCGACCTCGTCCATCAGACGGTGGTGATCGAAGGCGGGCCGGTACCACTCGAGGAGCGTGAACTCCGGGTTGTGGCGCCGGCCGGCCTCGCCGTCCCGGAAGGCGCGCCCGAGCTGGTAGACGGCCCCCGAACCGGCGGCGAGAAGCCGCTTCATGGCGAGCTCGGGGGAGGTCTGGAAGTAGAGCCTGCGGCTGCCTCCGCCGGCGGGCTCGGCGCAATGGGTCACCAGGGACCGCAGATGGGGATCGGTGACCGTGGCGGCGGCGAGCGACGGGGTCTCGACCTCGAGCACCCCCCGCTCGGCGAAGAAGGCGCGGACCGCCGCGGCGAGATCCGCTCGTCGGCGCAGAGTCTCCAGGCTCGCCGAGGGCCGCCAGTCGGTCCGGCTCGGGGCAGGCGGAGATCCCTGCACCGGCTCTCACTCCTTGGCGCGGGAGATGTACTCGCGGCTGCGGGTGTCCACCTTGATCAGCTCACCCTCCTGGATGAACAGCGGCACCTTCACCACGGCGCCGGTCTCGAGGGTGGCCGGCTTGGTGCCGCCGCTCGAGGTGTCGCCCTTGACCCCGGGGTCGGTCTCGGTGACCCGCAGCACCACGTGGTTGGGCGGGGTGATCGAGATCGGGTGGCCGTTCCACAGGGTGGCGGCGACCACGTCCTGCTCCTTGAGGAAGTCGGCCGCCTCGCCCACCGCCTCCTCGGACAGGCTGTGCTGCTCGAAGCTCTCCGGCTCCATGAAGTGCCAGGAGGAGCCGTCGGAGTAGAGGTACTGCATGTTGGTCTCGAGGACGTCGGCGCCCTCCAGGCTCTCGCCCGACTTGTACGTGTTCTCGACGACCCGTCCGTCGAGCAGGTTCTTCAGCTTGACCCGCACGAAGGCCTGGCCCTTGCCCGGCTTGACGAAGTCGGTGTCCACGATGTTCCAGGGCTCGCCGTCGATCAGGAGCTTGAGCCCGTTTCTCAGCTGGTTGGTGGTGTAAGTCGCCATCGTCTCCTCTGGATGCCCATGAACGCGCTGTCATACTAACCGCGGCATGATATCCCGAACTCTCCGTCCCCTCGGAGCCTCTCCGGCCTCGGGCTCCGGCGTCCCGGACTGGCGGCGGTCCCTCGCCGAGGCGGTGCGGGATCCGGCGGAGCTCCTCGATCTTCTCCGCCTCGACCGGGCCCTGCTGCCGGCGGCCCGCCGGGCGGCCCGGCGCTTCCCCCTGCGGGTGCCCCGCGGCTACGTGGCGCGGATGCGCCCCGGCGATCCGCGGGACCCGCTCCTCGTCCAGGTCCTGCCGCTGGGCCGCGAGCTCGAGGAGGTCGCCGGGTACACCGGCGATCCGGTGGGCGACCGGGCGGCCGCGGTCGCCCCCGGGCTCCTCCACAAGTACCAGGGGCGCGCGCTCCTCATGGTCACCGGCGCCTGCGCCGTTCACTGCCGCTACTGCTTCCGCCGCGAGCTGCCCTACGCCGAGCTGGGCTCGGGGCCCGCGAGCTGGGACGAAGCGCTCCGCCACCTGGCGGCCGACCCGTCCATCGAGGAGGTGATCCTCTCGGGCGGGGATCCGCTCGCGGCGAGCGACGAGCGCCTGGCCGGGCTCGTCCGGGAGCTCGCCGCGATCTCCCACGTCCGCCGGCTCCGCGTGCACTCGAGAACCCCGGTGGTGCTTCCCGAGCGGGTGAACGAGCGCCTGCTCGGCTGGATCGCCGGGACCCGCCTGGCGAGCGTCCTGGTGGTCCACGCCAACCACGCGCGAGAGATCGACGATGCCGTGCGCGACGCCTTCTCGCGCCTGCGCCGCGCCGGCGTGACCCTCCTCAACCAGTCGGTGCTCCTCGCCGGGGTGAACGACTCGGCCGCGGCCCTGGTCGAGCTCTCCCGGGCCCTGTTCGAGGCGGGCGTCTTGCCCTACTATCTCCACCTCCTCGACCGGGTGCGCGGCGCCGCCCACTTCGAGGTCGAGGAGGAGCGGGCCCGGCACCTGGTGGGCGAGGCGGCCGCCCGCCTGCCGGGCTACCTGGTCCCGCGCCTGGTTCGCGAGGTGGCCGGCGCGCCGGCCAAGGTGCCCCTGGCTCCGCTCATCCCGCTCATTCCGCATCCCTGAGGCGTCTTCGGCGGCGCCGCGGCCCGATGCCCGCCTGCACCGCCACCCCCAGGATCACCAAGACGACGAAGGCGGGCAAGGCGACCGACGGCTCGAGCC
Source organism: uncultured Thermoanaerobaculia bacterium (assembly GCA_964539125.1). GTDB lineage: Bacteria > Acidobacteriota > Thermoanaerobaculia > Multivoradales > DATKCC01 > CAVUBL01. The sequence continues at coordinate 5,611 of CAZIIB010000103.1, forward strand.
CGGCCGACTGCTCCACCAGGGCGGCCCCGGCCAGCGAGGAGAGGAAGATCAGGGCGATCTCGAACAGCCAGAGGGCGGCGACGGCACAGACGATCCCCCCGATCAGAAAGCCGAGCAGGTCGCGGGTGGTGAGGTTCGCCGGGTCGGCGTGGAGGAGGGTGAGCACCAGGTACCCGCCGACCACGAAGCCGGTGACGCCGATGGCCACCTTCTGGAGGAAGAGGGCCACGAAGACCCCCACGATTCCGGCGAACGCGGCGACGAGCAGCCCCAGCCCGTGGGGGTCGAGGCCGAGGACGCGGTCGGCCAGGTCGAAGCCGAAGAGGAACCCCAGCACGCCAAGCACCAGCCAGAAGATGCGGCGCCCGGCCAGGAGGAGGGCGAGGCCGAAGGCCAGGACGACGAGGTGACTGCCGGGGAGCGGGGAGGAGAAGAGGTCGGGCATGGCGATCGGTCGGCGGCGCCCTCGGTCGGCAGGCGGCGATCGCTATCGTATCCGAGGAGGGCCGCCGCGCCACCGGGCCGGTGGTCGAGGGCAGGGGCGCGCCGGATCTGGCATGATAGAAGCAGAATGTACACCGGAGCCATCCCCCAGCACCCCGTAGAGACCACCGACGCCTCATTCGAGGCCCTCGGGCTCGCCCGATCGCTCCTCGACTCCCTCGAGGCGATCGGCTTCGAGCACCCCACGCCGATCCAGGCGCAGGTGATTCCCCTGGCCCTGGAGGGCTGCGACCTGATCGGCCTCGCCCAGACCGGTTCGGGCAAGACCGCGGCCTTCGTTCTGCCCATGGCCCAGCGCCTCGGCCACGGCGAAGGCGTGCGCGGCCTGATCCTCTCGCCCACGCGCGAGATCGCCCTCCAGACCAAGGCCTTTCTGGACATCCTGGGCCGCGACCACGAGCTGAAGACCGCCTGCCTGATCGGCGGGGTCAGCTACGGCCCCCAAATCAAGGAGCTGCGCGCCGGACCCGACATCGTGGTCGCCACCCCCGGTCGCCTCCTCGACCACGCCGAGCGCCGCAACGTGCGCCTGGGCGAGATCAGCGAGCTGGTGATCGACGAGGGGGATCACATGCTCGACCTGGGGTTCCTGCCCCAGGTGCAGCGGGTCCTGGAGCTGATCCCGCGCGAGCGCCACACCATGATGTTCTCGGCCACCATGCCGGAGCCGGTGGAGCGCCTGGCTTCCCGCTTCATGCACGAGCCGGTGCTCGTCGACCTGCGCCCCGGCCGGCGGGCGGCTCAGGGCATCGAGCATCGGCTCTACCTGGTGGACTCCGACGACAAGAAGGAGCTGGTCATGGGCCTGCTGCGCCAGGAGACCGGGAGCACCCTGGTCTTCACCCGGCGCAAGATCGACGCCGAGTGGCTGATGAAGGCGCTTGGCAAGGAGGGCTTCCAGGTGGAGCGCATCCACGGCGATCTGTCCCAGCAGCAGCGGGTGCGATCGCTCCAGGGGCTGCGTCAGGGGGAGCACCGGATCCTGGTGGCCACCGACGTGGCGGCCCGCGGGATCGATATCCCGATCATCGAGCACATCATCAACTTCGACATGCCCGAGACGGTGGAGGACTACATCCACCGGGCGGGGCGGACGGCCCGGGGGGCGGCGGAGGGCACCGTGTCGTCGATCGCCACCTGGCGGGACAAGCCGTTGATCCGGGAGATCGAGGACGCGTTGGGGGAGCCGCTGCCGCGGATGCAGGTGGCGGGGGTGGAGTCGTACGAGGAGCTGCGCCACGAGCGGCAGCTCGGGAATCTGAAGAAGGGGCGCAAGAAGATCCGGCGGAAGTTATAAAGCCGGGCCGGGGGCTCTTTCCTTGTCGTTTCGACCGGAGGATCGGCCGCAGGCCGATTCGGAGTGGAGACATCTCGACTCCGAGCTTCCCGGTCCTGCGGGGTCGGACGCTCCCTCTCGGCCCGGCGAACCGCGCGGACGGCTCCGACCGCGGAACTGCGGCCTATCGCCTCCTCCGGTGCTCACCGGGCCGTCCCTCCGGCTTCGCCCTCAGCGGGTCTTCGGGCCAGTGGTGCTTGGGGTAGCGGCCGGCCAGCTCCTTTCTCACCTCGGGGTAGGTGCGCTCCCAGAAACCCTCCAGGTCATCGGTGACCTGTTGCGGGCGCAGGTTGGGAGCGAGGAGGTGGAGGAGGACCGGCACCCGGCCGCGGGCGACGCGGGGTGTCTCGGCGAGGCCGAAGAGCTCCTGGATGCGCACGGCGAGGACCGGCGCCTCCTCGCCTCGGTAGGCCAGCCGGATGCGGTTGCCGCTCGGCATCTCGAGCCGCTCCGGTGCTTCGCGGTCGAGGGTCTGGAGCTGCCGGTACGAGAGCTTGCCCCGGAGGGCGTCGGCCAGCGGGGCCTGGCGGAGCTCGGCGAAGGACCGCCGCCCGGCGGCGAGGGCGGGGAGCAGCTCGAGGAGGACCGGGCGGTCGAGCTGCGGCAGCTCGACCTCGGGGAGCCAGCGGCGCAGGAACGCCACCCGCTCGCGGAGGCTCGCCACCGCCGGATCCTCGAGCGGCAGGGCGCTCTCGAGATCGGCCGCCGCGGCCTCGGCCAGGACGCGGGCGGCCTCGCCGGAGCCGGCGGGTACCTCGCGGCGCTCGAGCTCGAGGTCCCGGTACCGGGTCACCCGGTGGGCGGCCACGCGCTCGCGCTCCGCCTCGAAGGCGACCTCGTCCACCTCTCGGAGGGCCTCCGGCGGCAGCCAGTCTCGCTCCACGGCCGAGGCGAGGCGCACGAGGGCCTCCGAGCGCTCTCCCGGCCGTCCGGCGTCGAGCTCGGCCGTGACGAAGAGCTCCGGCTCCACCACCGCGCTCTCCCGCACCAGCCGCACCCCCCGTCCACCCACCATGACCCCCTGGAGGCTCCCCGGCTCCCGCCGCCGGACCAGCCGGTCGGGAAACGCCGCGAAGACGGCCCGCAGGAGCGCCTCCTCCCGCACGCTCCGCTCGCGCTCGGGCGGTGGAGCGGACGCCGCCGCTCCGGCCTCCGCGATCAGGCCGGCGAGCTGATCCCGGCTCCGAAAGAGGAAGCGGGCGGCGCCGGGGTTCAGCCGGCCGAACAAGTGATCCCGGGGCTCCCGGCCGGTGGCCTCCAGGGTCTCGAGCACCTCGAGACGGTCGAGGAGGTCCGAGCG
>CAZIIB010000104.1:0-8734 GCA_964539125.1 uncultured Thermoanaerobaculia bacterium
CCAGGGGTCAGGGTTCTCCCAGGCGGCCAGGCGGTCGGCCAGCCGGCGGCTCGCCGCGAAATACATCCCGGCCCCCCGCGGCAGGCCACAGAGCCGGGCGAGGAGAGCCTTGAACCCCCGCGAGGTGGCCATCCGGGCCCGGCTCTGGTAGCTCCCGACGCGGGCCGCGAAGACCGCGTCAAAACCCTCCTGAGCCCGCGCCAGAAGGCGGGGGATCGCCTCGGGCGGGTCTTGGAGGTCCCCGTCGAGGACCACCACCCAGCGCCCGCGGGACGTCGCGAGGCCGGCGAGGACCGCCCGGTGCTGGCCGACCCGGGAGGAGAGCGCCACGGGCCGCACCGCCGGGTCGCTCTCCGCCACCCGGGCCGCGGCCTCGGCGCCGCCGTCGGGCGAGGCGTCGTCGACCGCCACGAGCTCGTGGCTCCATCCTTGGCCGGCGGCCACCCGGCGCACCCGGCGGGCGAGCTCGGGCAGCGCCCACGCCGTCCCGTAGACGGGCACCACCACGCTCAGGAAGGGAGCCTCTTCCCGGGACGGCTCCGCTCCCGCCGAGGCCGTCGCGCTCACCTCCGCTCGCCTTCCCGGAGCCACTCCTCGCCCCCCGTGCGCAGCCCCTCGCGCATCCATTCGACGGTCACCGCGAGCCCTTCGGCGAGGGCGTGGCGAGGGCGCCAGCCGAGAAGCTCCGCGGCCCGGGAGACGTCCGCCCGCCAGTGGGCGGTATCGGTTCCGTGGTGCGGGTAGGCACCCGGCCGGGCCCGGACCGGTCGGCCCACCGCACGCTCCACCGCCCGCACCATCTCCTCGTTCGTCACCTCGCTCCCCGAGCCCACGTTGATGGCCCGGCCGTCGATCCCGGGGGCCGTCGCCGCCCGCAGGCAGGCCTCGACGACGTCGGCCACGAACACGGGGTCGCGCCGGGGCCCGCCCTCGGCGTCCGGCGCCGTGAGCGGCAGCTCCTCGCCGGTGAGGGCCGCCCGGATCGCCCGGGGCACCAGGCGGTAGAGGGGTTCCCAAGGCCCGTACACCGAGAACAGCCGCAGCTCGACGATCGGCAGTCGGGCCGCCCGCGCCGCGCCGAGGGCGAGGTCCGAGGCCGCCGCCCGGAGGGCCCCACGGGCCGAGGCCGGCCGGAGGCGGTCGTCCTCCCGGTGGGGCCGGGCGGACGGCCCGTAGGCCAGGGACGAGCCGAGGACCACCACGCGCTCGACGGGCGACTCGGTCGTCTCGCGGGCCGCGATCAGGGCGTCCAGGAGGTGAGCGAGGGCCAACAGGTCGTCGCGCGCTCTCTCACCCAGGGAGGCGCCGTCGTAGGCGGAGTGCGCCGCGGCGTGGAAGACCACCCGGGGCCGCACCTCCTGGAAGAGCCGGCGGACGGCCTCGGCGTCGCGCAGGTCGACGGGGTGGACCCGAGCACTGGCAGGAAGGGCCGGCAACCGCCACTCCCGGCCGCCGGGACGCACCACGCCATGCGCCCCCTCCAGGGCGCGGCACAGGTTGACCCCCACGAACCCCGCGGCCCCGGTCACCAGACACCGGGTGCCCGGGGGCGGAGACGGCGGGGTCACCGCGTCCCCACCGGGGGGCACGCCCACCCGCTGCCGACTCGCTCGGCGAGCTCCGCGCGGTCCCGCTCGACCTGGGGTGCCGTACGCCCGCCGAGCTCGTCCCAGAGTGCGCGCATGCGGGCCAGCTCGTGCACCATGTCGCGGCCCGCGATGTCGCGCCGGAAGGAGCGGCGCAGGAAGGTGAAGCCACAGCCCAGACGCACCATCTCGGCCATCAGCAGGCGGCAGGGCACCGGCCGGCCGCCGTCGGCCACGGTCAGTCCGCCGAAGCCGAAGGGGATGCCGGCGAAGGTCCGGGACAGGCCCTCGACCGTGCCGTCGACCACGGCCTCGAAGAGGCTCTCCGCACCCCGGCTGATCGCCAGGTCGTTGAGGCCCACGTAGACCCGAGAGAGGGGCAGGGCGGCGAGCTCGGACGCCGCCTCGACGCCGCGGACGGTCTCGACGAGGATCCCGACCCGGCAGCGCCCGGCCACCCGGGCCAGCAGCCCGTCCGCCTCCTCCGGCGACTCGACCATGGGGAGGAACAGGTCGGTGGCGCCGGCCGCGACCGCCTCCTCCACCTCCCGACCGGTCCAGGCGCCCAGGCGGTTGAGGCGGCACACGCGCCGCGGCACGCCCAGGCTCGCGAGGCGATCGAGGTCCTCCACCGTGTCCCGGTTGATCTCGGTGTCGGCGCCCCGCTGGCGCCTCTCCTTCTCGCGCCACTCCCAATCCACGATGAACGACTCGATCCCGGCCGCCAGCGCCGGCCGCACCAGGTCTTTCCAGTGGGCGAAGAGGATCGGATCGAGGAACGGGGGAGCCGTCATCCGCCGCTCCGGGCCAGGGCGACCAGGGAGGACCCCCAGGGCAACCGTGCCCGGGAGAACGCCCGCACCTCCAAGGAGTCCACCGCCCCCAGCAGGCGGCCGGCGAGGCGGGGCGGACGCCGCTCGGCCCGGCGCAGGCGGGCGAAGGGTCCCCGTCGCGACAGCCAGACCAGGGGCAGCAGGAGACACTGGTAGTGGGTCCAGTGGATCAGGTGCCAGCCGGCGCTCTCGATCTCCCGCCGCAGGCCGGCGAGGGTGTAGCGACAGCGATGCCCGGCGGCCTCGTCGAGCTCGCTCCAGAGCGCCGGGGAGGCGGGCACGGTGACGAGCAGCCAGCCGCCGGGCTCGACGATGCGCGCGGCGGCCGACAGCAGGGGCGCCGGCGCCACGTGCTCGAGCACGTCGAGGACGGCGGCCAGGCGGAAGCGCCCGGTTTCGAGGGGGAGGCGACCGAGGTCGGCCTGGATCAGCTCGGCACCCGGGACCGCCCGGCGGGCCGCGGCCAGGGAGGCGCCGTAGGCGTCGACGCCGACGACCCCGGCGAAGCGCGCGGCGAGCTCGGGGAGCAGCCCTCCGCTGCCGCACCCGAGCTCCACGGCCTCGCCTTCGCCGCCCCCGGCCACGAAGCGGTCGAGGAGCGTGGCCAGGAGCCGCCGCCGGCCCCGGAACCAGAAGTGCGCCGCGGCGAGCTCCTCCAGGTGAGCGCGGCGCCCGGGCGGAAAGCCGGCCGGCTCGAAGCCGGGAGCGAACCACCAGATGCCGTCGCGGCGCTCGGCCCGGAAGGCGCAGGCGCCGCACACCGCCAGGTCCCCGGCCGGGGCGAGGGGCGCGGAGCAGCCCGGGCACACCCACCCGCCGCGAGGCGCGCCGGGCTCGTCGGAATCGAGGGCGGCGGCCTCAGCCATCGTAGGTCGCCGAGAGGATCTGGAAGGCCAGCACCGGGCGCAGCGGCGCCAGCCGCTCCAGGGCCTCCTCGATCCGGGCGCCGGGCCCGGTGTTGGCGAGAGCCGGCGGAAACAGCCCGTAGCGCTCGATCCGGACGTCGACGAAGCCGGCCTCCCGGAAGGCCGGCACGAGCGCCCCCGGACGCATCCGGCGAACCCCGCCGTCGCCCCTCCAGCTCATTCCCGGGGTGAGGAGGATCTGGGCGTAGAACGAGGGGTTGAAGGCGTTCGGCTCCGAGAACGCCACCCGGGCACCGGGCGCGAGCACCTGCGAGAGGCTCCGGGCGAGCGGCGCCAGGGTGTCCAGGTGGTGGAGGAAGAAGAAGCCGGCGGCGCCGTCGAAGGGCCCCGGCGCCGAGCGGTCGACGGCGCAGGCGTCGCAGCACAGGGTCTCGATCCGGCGCTCGGGATCGCTCGCGGCGAGCACCCCGAGGAGCTCGGCCGAGAGGTCGACCGCGGTCACCCGGTAGCCGCGCTCGGCGAGGAGCAGCGAGAAGCGGCCCATGCCGGCGCCCAGCTCGAGAAGGTGGGCGCCGGCGGGGAGCTCCAGCGCCTCGAGCACGCGGTCGAGGTGGCGCAGCACGTAGCGGCTCCGACCCGGGGCCATGCGGCTCAGGGTCCGCTCCGGGCGCCCGAAGTACGCTCTCTGGTACGCGTTGTGGTCGCTCGCCATCCCCGGCGATTCTACTTTGCAGCGACCGTCAGCAAATCGAGTAACTTCAATGTCTCAGTGGACTTGAAGCCTCGAGGACGGTGCGTGGGTCGGCTCCTGCGGCTCGTAGCCGTGGGTCAGGACGAAGAAGTAGCCTGCGATCTGCTCGGCCTCCGTCTCGGAGATCAGCTCGAAGACGAACTCGTCCTCGCGGTCGCCGGCCGAGCCCTGTACGTAGGTCACCTGCTCGGGCTCGATCAGCAGCTCGCCGATCAGCCGCTTGCCCCGGATCACCTGCACCACCAGGGTCTGCGGGCCCTCGGTCGCAAAGTGCCAGTGGAAGTCCTCGTCGTCGTAGAGCACGGCCTCCGGGGTGCCGGCGCGGAGGATGCAGTTGGGGTGCGCCACGACCCAGCTCCAGAAGCTCTCGAAGGCCAGAGTGAGCGGCTCGTCCATGGACCGCTATGTTAACGTTTACGCCCATCATCCCGGCATGAGCGACGAATCGAGAACCCCGGCCGGCCCAGGCAGTCCGACGGCCCGCCCCGAGCTGGCCCTCGAGACCCGGGGGCTGACCCGGACCTTCGGCGACTTCACCGCCGTCGACGCCATCGACCTCCGGGTGCCCCGCGGGAGCTTCTACGGCTTCCTGGGGCCCAACGGTGCCGGCAAGTCGACGACCATCAAGTGCCTGACGGGTCTGCTCCGGCCGTCGGCGGGCTCGCTCCGGATCCTGGGGATCGATCCCCTTGCGAACCCGGTGGCGGTCAAGCGGCAGGTCGGGGTGGTGCCCGAGGACCTGGCGCTCTTCGAGCGGCTCTCGGGCAGCGAGAACCTCACCTTCGTGGGACGCATCCATGGTCTGGACGACGCGGTCCTCGAGCAAAGGACCGGCGAGCTCCTCGATCTGCTCGGCCTCGCCGACGACGCCGGCACGCTGGTGGCCGACTACTCTCACGGCATGAGGAAGAAGCTGTCGCTCGCCGCGGCCTTTCTGCCCGCGCCCCACCTGCTCTTCCTCGACGAGCCGTTCGAGGGGATCGACGCCCTCTCCTCGCGCCAGATCCGGCGCCTGCTCCACGACTTCGTGGGCCGCGGCGGCACGATCTTCCTCACCTCTCACGTGCTCGAGATCGTCGAGCGCCTGGCCGACCACGTGGGCATCATCCACAAGGGCCGGCTGGTGACCCAGGGGCCGATCGCCGAGCTCCGGGCCGGCGCGGGCGCCGGCGAGAGCCTGGAGGAGATCTTCCTCGGTGTGGTGGGCGCCCGCGATCGGCCGGAGGGTTCCCTCGAGTGGCTGGGCACGTGACGGCCGGCGCCGGCGGCCCCGACCGGGGGTCGCCGACGCTGCGGAGCCAGCTCGCGACCTTCGCCTGGCTGCGCTGGCGCCAGACGGCCAACAGCGTGGGGCGCGGCCGGCGCGGCGCCCTGCAGCGGCTGGCGGCGGTGGGGGAGCTCGCCGGCAAGATCATCCTCGTCTCTATGGCCGGCGCCGGCGCCCTCGGCCTCGCCGTGGGGGCGGTGTTCGCCGGGCTTGCGCTGGCCCGGGAGGGGGACGCGCGCTCCGCCGTGCTCCTGGTGCTCCGGGTGGGCCTCGCCATCTTCACCCTGACGCTCTTCTTCTTCCCGGCCCTTCGGGCGATGAACCGGGGCAACTACGGGCGCACGCGCCTGCTGCTCCTGCCCATCGCCCCGCGCCGCCTGCACGCTCTCGAGGTCGGCGCCCACCTCGCCGACCCCTGGTTGCTGCTCATCGTGCCGGCCCTCGGGACCCTGGGCCTCGCCGTCGCCTGGACCTCCGGCCTCGGCGGCCTGGTGGCGCTCGCGGCCGGGGTCCTCTTCCTCCTCGTCCTGACCCTTCTCTCGTCGGTGGCTTCGTTCGGCCTGGAGCTCCTGCTGCGCGACCGGCGGCGGGCGGAGTGGGTCCTGCTGGTGGTGATGTGCCTGTGGGTCGTCGGGGCCATGACGCCGGGGCTGCAGCAGAGCCGCCACCAGCCCCGGCCATCGGGGAGCAAGGCGACCTCGGAGGCCGCACACCGGGCGAAGCCGGCCCCGGAGGCGCCGCCGGCCGGCCGGGCCGAGCGGAGCGCTCCGGGCTCTGCGGCACGCGCGGCGGGCTCGAAGCTCGATGCGCTCGAGCGGTTCCCCGTCTGGCTCCAGGTCGTGCCCTCGGAGGCCTACGCCCGGGCGGTGGCGCGCGGCTCCGCCGGGAGGTCGGGGGCGGCCCTCGCCTCGCTCCTCGCCCTGGCGCTCATCGCCTTCGTCGTCTTCCGGCTCTCCTTCGGCCTCTGGCGCCGTCTCCTCGCCTCGCCGGCCGGCTCTTCGGCCCGGGCCGGCGCCCGCGCCGCCGCCCGTCCGCTCCACCTCCCGGGTCTCTCGCCCGGGGCCGCGGTGGTGGCGTGGGCCCAGGTCCGCACCTACCTTCGCACCCTGCCGGGCCGGCTGAGCGTCGTGACCTTGCCGGTGGTCCTCCTGGCCTTGATCTTCATGCTCCGGGGCTCGGCGAGCCGGATCGCGGGGCTCGAGCGCCTGGGGTTCGGCGCGGGCGCCGCCCTCGCCCTGGGCAGCGCGGTGTTCGCCAACCTGTCGCTTCAGTCCCTGTCGCTGAACCTCTTCGCGATCGACGGCCCGGGCTTCTCGCTCTCCGTCCTCTCGCCCCTCTCGCGGCGGGACCTGGTCCTGGGCAAGGCGGCGGCCGAAGGGCTCCTCGCGACCGGCTTGACGATCCTCGGGAGCGGCGTGGTCATGACCCTGGAGCCCGCGGCGTTGCCGTTCTGGCCCGCGATCCTCCTCGCCGGAGTCGCCATCTCCGCCCTGCTCGCCCCGCTCCACGCCTGGATCTCCATGTTCTTCCCCAAGGCGGTCGACCTCGGTCGCCTGGGCAAGCAGGCGCAGCCCAACCAGCTCGCCAACCTCGTGGGCCTCGTCGCCACCGCCGTCTCGGTCCCGGCCGCCACGCTCCCGGCGATCGTCGTCTTCGCCTTCACCCGGAGCGTGCTCGCGGCCACCGCCGCCGAGCTGGTCTGGGCGGCGCTCGCCCTGGCCGTCTCCCGGGCCCTTCTCGGCCTGGCGGCCCGTACCCTGGCCGGCCGCGAAGAGGCGATCTACCTGGCGCTCGCCGAAGGCACGTAGGCCGGCTGAGAATTCGGGATGCGGCGTCCCTCTCCCCGACCACGCCCTGCGGACGCGGTGCCCGAGGGAGGGAGAGGGATCGGGGGTGAGGGGGTTGATCCGGCGGATCTACTTGAGGGCCTTCACCGGGTCGGTGCGCGCCGCCCTCCGGGCGGGCACGTAGGAGGCCGCCAGGACCACCGCGGCGAGCAGGGCGGTCGCCGCCGCGAAGGTGGGGGGATCGCCGGGGCGGACTCCGACCAGGAGGCTCGCCAGGAACCGGGTGAGGGCGAACGCTCCCGCCGCACCCAGGGCGACCCCGAGGGCCGCCAGTCCCGCCGCCTGGCGCAGCACGAGGGCGGTGACCGTCGCCTCCCGGGCGCCGAGCGCCATCCTCACGCCGATCTCCCGGGTCCGCCGCGCGACCGAGAAGCTGGTCACGCCGTAGAGCCCGACCGCCCCCAGGAGGACCGCGAGGGAGGCGAAGAGGACGAGCACCAGGGTGTCGAAGCGGCGCCTCGCCAGCGACTCGGAGTAGATCTCCTCCACCGTTCGCATGTGGAGGATCGGCAGGTCCGGATCGAGGGACCAGACCGCGGAGCGCACGGTGTCGTCCAGGGCGTTCGGGTCGCCGTCGGTACGCACCATCACGGTCATCCAGGTGAGCCAGCCCCAGGTCTTCTGGGCGAGGGGAGCGTACATCGCCGGCGCGGGCGGCCGGTCGAGCCCCTCGTGGCGCGTGTCGCCCACCACCCCCACGATCTGGTACCACGGCCCTTCGGAACGGAAGGCGATCCTCTGCCCCACGGCCTTCGAGCCCGGCCAGTACTTTGTGGCCATGGACCGGTTGATCACCAGGACCGGCGGCGTGTCGGCGCGGTCCGTGGGCCGGAAGCCGCGCCCCGCCAGGAGCGGGATGCCCAGGGTCCGGAAGTAGCGCTCGGTCACGACACGGTACGGCACCGTCTCGTCGCCCACGCGGTCGGCCGCGCGCCCTTCGAGCACCAGCGAGCGCGTCTGGTCGTAGCCGACCACCGGCGGCTCGCTGGTGGCCGCCGCCGACTCCACGCCGGGCAGCGCCTGGAGCCGGTCGACCAGGGCGTCGTAGAAGCGGAGGTGCGACGGGTTGTCCGGGTACTCGCTCCGCGGCAGGTTGAGCGACACGGCGAGGAGACCCCGGGGCTCGAAGCCGAAGTCGGTCGCCCGGAGCCCGGCGTAGCTCCGTACGAGCAGGCCGGCGCCGGCCAGGAGGACCAGCGAGAGGGCGATCTCGGAGACCACCAGCGCCTTGCGCAGCCGCTCGGCCGAGGGACCGCGGTCGGCGCCCGGGCCGCCCCCCTGGATCGACCTCCGGAGATCGGAGCGGGTGGTCCGGAGCGCCGGCAGCGCACCGACGGCGAGGCCGGTCACGACCACCGCGGCGGCGGCGAAGCCGAAGGCCCCGGGATCGATCGCCACCTCCTGGAGGCGCGGGAAGTCCGCAGGCAGCCAACCTCGCAGCGCTGCCAGCCCCCAGGCGGCCAGGGCGAAGCCGGCGGCGCCGCCGAGAAGGGCGAGGAGCAGGCTCTCGGTCAGGAGCTGGCGCACCAGGCGCCGGCGCGAGGCGCCGAGCACGGTGCGCATCGCCACCTCGCCGGTGCGGGC
>CAZIIB010000105.1:0-8727 GCA_964539125.1 uncultured Thermoanaerobaculia bacterium
CCCTCGAAGAGCCTCGCCTCGAGCTCGAAGCGCAGCAGGATGTGGAGGTTGTAGGTGAGCTCGTCGGCCTCCACGCGGATGGTCGACGGGGCGGCGCGGTTGATGGCGCGGTAAAAGGATTCGAGGTCGACCCCGCCCAGGCTCTCGGGGAAGGAGGCCTGGAGCTCCGGGTAGAAGGCGTGCCAGAAGGCCCGCGACCGGCCCACCAGGTTCTCCCACAGGCGGGACTGGGACTCGTGGATGCCGGTCGAGGCGCCGTCGCCCAGCGAGCCGCGGGCGTAGGCGTGCGAGATGCCCTGCTCGTAGATGCCGTGCCCCGCCTCGTGGAGGGTCGAGAAGAGGGCCGAGGGCAGGAAGCTCGCGTCGAAGCGGGTGGTGATCCGCACGTCGTTGGGGCCGAGGCCGGTGCAGAAGGGGTGGACCGCCCGGTCCTGCCGCCCGCGCGCCCAGTCGTAGCCCAGCCGGCCCGCGACCTCCCGCCCGAACGCCTCCTGGGCCGCCACGTCGAAAACGCCGTGGAGGCAGGCGTCCCGCCCGTCCTCCGCATGCGGCGCCACGGACCGGACCAGCGGCACGAGCACGGCCTGGAGCTCGGCGAACATCACCTCGAGCCGGGCCTTGGTCATCCCGGGCTCGTGGAGGTCGATCAGGGCGTCCAGCGGGTGCTCGTCGTAGCCGTAGAGCTCGGCGGCCTTCCGCCGAAGATCGAGGATCTTCTCCAGGTGCGGCGCGAAGCGGGCCCAGTCGCTCGCCTCCCGGGCCTCGGCCCAGGCCGGCTCGGCGAGGGAGGTCGCCCGCGCCGTCCGCTCCACCAGCGCCGCCGGCAGCCGCGTCGCCTGGTCGTAGTCGCGCCGCGCCACCCGCACCAGGGCGCCCTCGTCGGTCTCCGGGTCGAGCTCGCCGTCCAGGCGCTCGAGGAGCTCGCCCAGCTCCGGCGCCACCGCGTGTTCGTGGTAGATGCGCGAGAGGGTCGCGACTTGCTCGGCCCGCGCCGCGGAGGCCGTCGGCGGCAGATGGGTCTGCTGGTCCCACTCGAGGAGCGAGAGCGTCTGGCTGAGGTCGCTCAGGGTGGCCAGCCGGGCCTCGAGGGGAAGGAGCAGCTCCGACGGCGATGTCTCCACCCTGGTCATTCGCTGCTCTCCGCCGCCTGCCCGCCGTTCCGCTTGCGGCCTCCTCGACGGCCGCGCCGGCGCCGCGGCTTGCCGCCGCCGGACGACTCCGCGGGCTCCTTGCCCCGATCGTCGCCCGCCGACCGCGCCTCGCCGCCGTCGTCGTCGTCTTTCTTCGCCGGGCGCGCGGCGCCGCCCTCCTCCTTGCCTTCGCCTGCGCCGTCGCCGCCGCTCCGTCGCCGGCGTCCGCCCCGCCCGCGCCGCGAGGGCCGCTTGCGCCCGGAAAGGCTCTCCTCTTCCTCCTCGCCGGGCATGGCCAGCTGATAGGCCCGCACGCTCGCCTCCGGCTCGTCGGGGCGGGCAGCCTCGCGGCTGCGCGCCTCCCACTCGAGATTCTGCTCGGCGCGGTGCAGCCCGGCCGCGGCGATCACCTCGACCTTGAGGTCGAACTCCCGCTCGAGCGCCGCGATCTCGCGCCGGCGGCTGTTCTGGAACGCGTCCGCCAGCTCCGGGTGAAGCTCGATCCGCACCTTGGCGAGGGGCCGCCCGGCGGCGGCGCGGGCCTCGATCTGGCGCAGCAGGTTGAGGCTCACCAGCTCGGGGCTGGGGATGCGTCCGGTGCCGACACAGGTCGGGCAGGTCCGGTGGGTGCGCACCGAGAGGGCCTGGCGGATGCGCTGGCGGTTGACCTCGAGGAGGCCGTTCGAGCTGATCCGGCCCACCGTGAAGCGCGCCTTGTCGGGCTTCATGGCATCGCGCAGCGCCTTCTCCACCTTGCGCTGGTTCTTCGAGCCGCGCATGTCGATGAAGTCGACCACCACCAGGCCGCCGATGTCGCGCAGGCGAAGCTGCCGGGCGACCTCGGAGGCGGCCTCCAGATTGGTCTGGACCGCCGTCTCCTCCTGGCTCGAGGCGCTCGTCGAGCGGCCCGAGTTGACGTCGATGGCGGTCAGCGCCTCGGTGCGGTCGATCACCAGCGAGCCGCCGCTCGGCAGGGGCACCTGGCGCTGGTAGATGCAATCGATCTGCTCCTCGAGGGAGAACTTGGAGAACAGCGGCGTGCGCTCGGTGTAGCGCACCAGCTGCGGCCGGCTCCGGGGCATGAAGGCGGTGAGGTAGCGGTCCGCCTTGGCGTAGGCCTCGTCGTCGTCCACCAGGATCTCGGTCACCGTGTTGTCCAGGTAATCGCGCAGCGCCCGGAAGATCAGGTCCTGATCGCTGTAGAGGAGGCGGGTCCCCTTGCCCTGCCGCGCCTCGGTGCTCACCCGCTTCCACAGCCGCAACAGCGCCGCCAGGTCGCGGGTGAGGGTCGACTTGGTCTGGCCCAGGGCGTTGGTGCGCACGATCACGCCGCTGCCCTCGGGCACGTCGAGGCCCCGGGCGAGCTCCTTGAGACGGCGGCGGTGGTCGTCCTCCTCCACCTTGCGCGACACCCCGCGGGTGTCGTTGAAGGGAGTGAACACGAGGTGCCGGCCGGCGAGCGAGAGGTCGGTGGTGAGCACCGCGCCCTTCTGCCCCTCGCTCTCCTTGGCGACCTGGACGACGATCGGCTTGCCGCGCTCGAGGACCTCTTCGATCTTCGGGCGCCGCGGGTCGCTGGGCTGGAAGTAGAAGGCCTGCTGCATCACGTCGCGGATGGAGAGGAAGCCGTGGCGCTCCCCGCCGTACTCGATGAAGGCGGCGTTCAGGCTGGGCTGGATCGAGGCGATGGTGCCCCGGTAGATGTTGCCGCGGATGAGGCTGCGATCGGCGACCTCGACCTGGTAGTCCTCCAGGGTCGAGTCGCTGACGATCGCCAGGCGCACCTCTTCCGGGCTCTGGGCGTTGATCAACATGCGGCGGGTCATGGAGTGTCTTTCAACCTGTCGATTCGATGGGTGGAGTGCGGGAGGCCGATTCGTCGGTGATCGCCGTGGTGGCGCACCCCCCGCGAGGTGGGAGCACATTGTATCGTCTAACGAGGCCTCGCTTCGGATCGACCCCCTCACCCATCTCGATCCCTCTCCCACCCTCCCGGGGGAGAGGGACGCCGCCACCCGGTTGTTCGCCGTACTCGACGCCTTGGTTCATCCGTCACCCAGGATCTCGAGCAGGGCGGCGCCGAAATCCCCGGCCTTGGCCGGCCCGATGCCGTGGATCTCGAGGAGCTGGGCACGGCTCCGGGGCCGCTCGGCGGCCAGGGCGTGGAGGGTGCGGTCCGAGAAGATCCGGAAGGCCGGGATGCCCAGCCGGCGGGCCTCCGCGAGCCGCCAGGCGCGCAGCTCCTCGACCAGCTCGGGCGGAGCTTCGGCCGTCGGCGGCTCGGCGCGGGGCCGCCGGCGGGAGGCGGTCGCGGCCCGGCCGCCGCGGCGCGCAGATCGTCGCTCGCGCCGGCGGCTCCCGCCCGGCTCGGCCGGCAGTCGCAGGGTCTCGAGGGCATCGCTCCGGCCGGTCGCCGCGCGGTATCCCTCGACGGCGAGGCTCGCCCGGCGGAAGCGGATCACCTGCCCTTCCTTCTCGAAGGAGTCCTCCCGCAGCTCGATCAGGCCGGCCGATGCGAGACCGCCCAGGAGGCGTTCGAAGGCCTTGCGCTCGAGGCCGGCGCCGGCCTCGGAAAGGCGGCGGTGGAGCTGGCCGGTGGTGGGCGACTCCTCGGTGCGCAGGGTGTCGAGCACGTCGTGGATCACCTCCTGCTCGCGGCCGGTGGGCGCGCGGAAGGTGCGCACCAGGCAGCCCTCCGGGTCGCAGCCGTCACAGTGGCCGCAGGGATGGCCCGGGTCCTCCCGGTCGCCGAAGTGCTCGACCAGGTGGAGCATGCGGCAGCCGTGGGACTCGGCGAACCGGGTGATGCGCTCGAGCTGGTCGAGGCGGTGCGCCCGCTGGGCGAGGTAGGGCGTTCGCCAGGACGAGCCGCCGCGCGCGACCGTCTCGCCGGCGCCGGTCCGGGCGCCGCCGTGGATGAGCAGTTTCTCGAGCACCCGGTCGAACACGTCGGGGTCGAGGTCGCTCGCCTCGCGCAGCGCCGCCACCGGCTCGGGCTCCCGGGGGAGGTCCCGAGCGACGCGCTCCAGGAGCTCCGGCTCCGGGTAGTCGCGCTCGTGGAAGAACTCGTGCGTCCGCCGATCGGCCCAGGAGTAGAGCAGGACCGCCCGCGACGGCGCGCCGTCCCGTCCCGCCCGGCCGATCTCCTGGTAGTAGCCCTCGAGGCTCCCGGGGAGCCCGGTGTGGAGAACGGTGCGCACGTCCGGCTTGTCGACGCCCATGCCGAAGGCGATGGTGGCCACGATCACCTCGAGCTCACCGCCCAGGAAGGCCGCCTGGACCCGATCGCGCTCCACCGACGACATGCCCGCGTGGTACCCGGCGGCCGGGAAGTCCTGGGCCAGGGCCGCGCCCAGGGAGTCGGCCTCTTTGCGGCTCGGGGCGTAGACGATCGCCGGCCGTCGCCGCGGGTCGGCCAGGAGCTCCTGGACCGCCGCGCCGCGCGCCGACGGGGGGAGCTCGGCGACCTCCACCGCCAGGTTGTCGCGCCGGAAGCCGTGGATGAAGCGGTGCGCGTGGGGAATCGCGAGCTGCTCGAGGACGTCCTCCTGGACCCGGGGCGTGGCGGTGGCGGTGAGCGCCACCACCGGGGCCGGCCGCAGCGCCGGCAGCCGCCGCCCGAGGAGCCGGTAGTCGGGCCGGAAGTCGTGCCCCCACTGGGAGATGCAGTGGGCCTCGTCCACCGCCACCAGGACGGGGAGGCGGCGGGCCAGCAGCTCCGGGAAGCCGGGAACGGAGAGCCGTTCGGGCGCGATGAACAGGAAGTCGAGGCGACCCGCCAGATAGTCGGAGCAGGCCGCGCGCGAGGCCGCCCGGTCGCGCCCCGAGTGGATGCGCTCGGCGGCGATCCCGAGCTCCTGGAGCTTGGCGACCTGATCCTCCATGAGGGCGATCAGGGGCGAGACCACGAGGGTCGTGCCGCCGCGGGCGAGACCCGGGAGCTGGTAGCAGAGTGACTTGCCCGAGCCGGTGGGCATGACCACCAGGGCGTCGTTGCCGTCGGCGACCGCCCGGCAGACGTCCTCCTGATAGGGGCGGAAGGAGGCGAGGCGGAAGCGGTCGCGGAGCAGGTCTTGGAGCTCGGGCATCCCGCGTCACGCCACCCGGGCGGCGGTCCATGGGTGCTGGGCCAGGATCATGACGAAGGTCTCCACCACCCGCGGATCGAACTGCTTGCCGGCCTCGGCGCGCAGCTCCTCGATCGCCTGCTCGGCGGCGAGGGCCTTGCGGTAGGGCCGGTCGGTGGTCATGGCGTCGAAGGCGTCCACCACCGCGATGATCCGTGATCCCAGCGGGATGTCCGAGCCGGCGAGGCCCGCCGGATACCCGGGGTAGAGGCCGTCCCGGCGTCCGTCCCAACGCTCCTGGTGGTGCAACACCAGCGGCGCGGCGTCGCGCAGCACGTCGAGGTCCCGGAGGATGCGGGCCCCGATCTCCGGATGGCGGTGCATCACGTGGGCTTCGTCGAGGTCCAGGGAGCCCTCCTTCGACAGCACCTTCTCCGGGATGCCGATCTTGCCGATGTCGTGGAGCATGCTGGCGAAGAAGAGCATCTCGAGGGCGTGCCCCCTCAGGCCCATGCTCTCGCCCACCATCACCGCGTAGTCGCTCACCCGCTTCAGGTGGCCTTCGGTGTAGACGTCCTTCGCCTCCACCGCGTTGGTCAGGGCCTGGACCACGCGCAGGAGGTCGTGGCGCAGGAGGCGGTTCCGGTGGACGAGCTGGGCGCGCAGGACCTGCTCGCGCTCGCGCATCGCTCCGACGAAGGCGCCCGCCAGGGCGAACAGGATGAGGTCGGCGTAGATCGCGGTCAGCCCCGCGCCCGCCAGGTGCGGACCGGCGGCGCCGATCGCCAGGTCCCAGAGGGCCTGCCCGGCGACGAAGACCACCCCGGCGCCGGAGGCCACCAGCACCGCGCCGCGCAGGCCGTAGTGGGAGGCCGCCCAGAAGATGGGCGCCAGATAGAGGATCACGATCCAGTGCCCACCCACGGGAATCAGGGAGGTCACGGGGACGGCCAACAGGGTGATCCCGGCGAGCGCGCCCAGCCCCGCGCCGAAGCCCCAACCCAGACGCGGCCGCGACGCGGTCATGATCCGCGTCTCCTCCGTCGTCTGCCCGGCGACCTGGTGCACCTGGGCGGAGACCATCAGCGTCCGGCGAGCCGGCACCTCCTCGGGGATCGATGCCATCCAGCGCCGACCCCAGAGGTCCAGGGCCAGGCCGACCGGCGCCGCGGCGAACGCGACCGAAGCGAGGGCGACGAAGGCCCCCGCCCAGAGGGAGAGGAAGCCGGCGCCCGCCGCCAGGGCATGGAGAGCGGAGGCGGCCGCGGAGAGGGCGGCCGCGGCCAGCAGCCACAGATAGGAGCGCAGGTTGGGCAGGCCGCGACCCACCCCCGGCAGGTAGCGGAAGAGGGCGAAGGCGACCGCTCCCGAGGTCGCCGCGCCGAGCGCGGCCGCCAGCGTGGCCCCCGGAGAGGCGCCCAGCACAGCCGCCGCGAGGGCCCCGCCGAGGGCGGTGCCGGCCACGCCCAACCACCCGAAGAGCAGGCCGGAGAGGAACCCCGCCACGGCCCGCGGATCGAGTGGAAGCGAGCCCTGCGAGAGCTCGAGCAGCGGCCCGGCGGCGCCCACCGAGAGCGCCGCGAGAAGCGTCACCCCGAGCGGCACCGCCAAGCGGACGGCGCGCTGGCGATCGATGAGCTTCGTTCCGGTTGCGCGCACGATCTCGAGCCGAACAGACAGGAAAAGCGGATTCGGTCCGCAATATTACTGCAGGACGGGCCCGGCACCTGGCACTCAGGCGCCGGCCGCGACCTCGTCTCGCGCTTCAGGGGCCGACGATACCTCGACCGCCGGCTCCCACCAGGAGGCACCCGCCTCGAACGGCTCGCCCTCGTGTGAGCAGGGCGAGGCGATGTGGTCCCGGCCGTAGACCGGCTTGCCCCGGTGGAAGGCCCGGTGGAGTGGATAAACCGAGCCGCAGGCGAGGCAGAAGGTACCCACCCGGCGGCCCCGGCGGCTCTCCGGCACCCGGCTCTCGGGCGCCGGCATCGCGGTGCGGTAGGTCATGGCACGAGCTCCGATTCCGAGAAGAAGAAGGCGATCTCGCGGGCCGCGTTCTCCGGCGAGTCGCTGCCGTGGATCGCGTTGCGCTCGATGTCGGTGCCGAAGCGCGCGCGGACCGTTCCGGGGGCCGCCTTCTTCGAGTCGGTGGCTCCCATGACCTCGCGCAGGTGAGTGACGGCATCGGCGCGCTCGAGCGCGGCCACCACCACCGGACCCGAGGTCATGAACCCCACCAGGGCATCGTAGAAAGGCCGCTCCTTGTGGACCTCGTAGAAGGCCCGGGCCTGGGGCTCGGTGAGGTGCAGGAGCTTCATCGCCCGCACCACGAACCCCTCCTGGATCAGGTGGTCGAGGATCTTTCCGGTGTTGCCGTCGCCCACGCTGTCCGGCTTGAGGATGGTCAGGGTCGTTTCCATGAGCTTGGCTCTCCAGGGCCCGCCGCGCGGCGAGCCTCGAGTCTCGATTGGGTTTCAGGAATCCTCTCCTTCGGGTTCGCCGAGCGGCTCGAGCTCGCCCTCCGGGTCCTCGAGCGTCCAGGCCGGGCCGACCGGCTCGACGGCGCCCTCGGCGCCCAGGAGGAGGCAGGATCCGGCGGGAAGACCCAGGCCCCAGGTCGCGCCCGGCGCCGCTTCGAGCAGCCGGCGCAGGCGTCGGTCGTGCCCGGGATCGAAGTTCGGCTCGACCACGCCGCCGGGCAGCCAGCCCAGGCCCGAGACCGTCTCCCCCACCCGGATGCTCCGTGCCGCCACGCCCAGCGCCTGGACCGCGGCGGCGATCGCCACCACCACGCCGCCCGCGGCGAGCCGCCCGGCCAGGACCTCCGCGGCCGGGCTCTCGCGCAGGGCGTCGAGCAGGTGGTCGGCCACCCCGCCGCCCAGATACACCGCCGCGCAGGCGCCCAGACGCTCCAGGTTCTTCCCCCTCCGGGCGTCCCGGGCGCGGTAGATCGGGATCACCTCCGTCTCGCGGGCGAACACCTCCTCCATGTAGCGGGCGAAGTGCTTGCCGTAGTCGACCGAGCCGCTCGCCGCCGGCACGAAGCCGATCGGCCCGTCCGGAGTCTTCTCCATCCAGGCCGAGTCGGCGTCGAGGGTCTCCTCGAAGGTGAACTCGCCGCCGCCGACGAGGGCCAGCCAGCCGCTGCCGGGGAGCCGGACCGGACCGCCCCCCTCACCCTCGATCCCGCTCCCTCCCCCACGGGGCGAGAGAGACGCTCCCTCCCATTCCTCACGCATCGGGCATCTCGGTCTTCACGCTCCCAGGGCGCGCGCCACGGTGTGCCCGATCTCGGCCGGCGACTCCACGACGTGGATGCCGTGGTCGGCGAGCGCCTCCATCTTCTCCTTGGCGGTTCCCTTGCCTCCCGAGACGATCGCCCCGGCGTGGCCCATGCGCCGTCCCGGCGGGGCGGTGCGCCCGGCGATGAAGCCGACCACCGGGCGGTCGAAGTTCTCCTCGACCCAGGCCGCGGCCTCCTCCTCGGCGCTGCCGCCGATCTCGCCGATCAGCACCACCGCCTCGGTGGC
>CAZIIB010000106.1:0-8680 GCA_964539125.1 uncultured Thermoanaerobaculia bacterium
CCGTCTCCCCGAGCTCGCCTCCGCCGCCCGGGCGGCCGCCGAAGCCACCACGCGTCACGGCCGCCTGCTCGATCTGGTGCCCCACGCGGCGGGGCGCCGGGTGATCGTCGAGCTCCGCTTCTCGACGGCCGACGCCTCCGGCATGAACCTCGTCGCCCGGGCGACCGAGGCAGCCTGCGCACGGCTCCAGGAGGACTCGGGAGCCGAGGGCTACCTCCTGTTCAGCGGGCAGGAGGGGGAGAAACGGCCGGCCGGCTCCCTGCTCGCCGGCGGCAAGGGCAAGACGGCGGTGGCCGGCGCCCGGCTGCCGCGCCGCGTGGTGCGCGCCGTCCTGGGGGCCACGCCCGAGGCGCTGGCCGAGCTGTGGCACGCGACGGTCCTGGGCCACCTCCACGCCGCTTCGCTCGGCTACGGCGGTCACCTGGCCAACGGCCTCGCCGCTCTGTTCATCGCCTGCGGCCAGGACGTGGCCAACGTCGCCAACTCGGCGGTCGGCGTCACCGACCTGGAGGTCGCCGCCGACGGCGACCTGCTGGCGAGCGTCACCTTGCCCTCGCTGGTGGTGGGCACGGTGGGCGGCGGCACCGGTCTGCCGACCGCCCGGGAGTGCCTGGCGATGATCGGCTGCGCCGGTGCCGGACACGCCGCGAAGCTGGCCGAGATCGCCGCCGCCACCGTCCTCGCCGGCGAGCTCTCGTTCGGAGCGGCGCTCGCCGCCGGCGAGATGGTGAAGGCCCACGAGGCCTACGGCCGGAACCGGCCGCCGGCGGAGGGCGAGCCGTGAAGCGACCGTTCCGCGGGCTTCGCCACGAGGGGCCTCGCCGTTCGTACGACGCCGTGGTGATCGGCTCCGGCGTGGGGGGCCTGGTGGCGGCCAACCTCCTGGCGCGGGACGGCCTCTCGGTGCTCCTGGTCGAGCAGCACTACATGGCGGGCGGCTACTGCTCGACCTTCCGCCGGGCCGGGTACACCTTCGACGCCGCCACCCACTTCTACCCCTTGCTCGGAAACCGGGAGACCCTCACCGGCAAGCTCCTGGCCGAGCTGGGGGTCGAGACAGGCTGGGTGAAGATGGACCCGGTCGACACCTTTCACTTCCCCGACGGCTCGCGCTTCGCGGTGCCCGCCGATTTCGCGGCCTACCGCGCGGCCCTCGACCGGGAGTTTCCGGAGGAGCGCGAGGCGCTCGAGCGCTTCTTCGAGGAGGCGCGCAGCGCGTACCTGCTGGGGCTCCTGGCTTACTTCCGGGGGCGTGTGACACCGGGGCTCGAGCGCCTTCGCCCGCTGACCGTGCGCGAGGTCCTCGACCGCAGCTTCCGGAGCGAGAAGTTGAAGCTCCTGCTCACCGCCGACTGTCCCCATTGGGGCTCGCCGCCGTCGCGCACGTCCTTCGTCTTCGACTCCATGCTCCGGCTCTCCTACTTCCTGGGGAACTACTACCCGGAGGGCGGCTCCCAGGCCTTCGCCGACGAGCTGGCGCTGCGCTTCGAGAAGCGGGGGGGCCACATCTTGATGTCGACCCGGGTCGACCGGATCGAGGTGGAGAGCGGGGCCGTCCGCGGCGTGGAGATGGAGACCGTCCGCGGGCCGCTCGCCGGCCGCTGGCGAGTCGCCACCGAGGCCGTCGTCTCGAACGCCGACCTGCTCCAGACCGCCGAGCGCCTGGTGGGCGCCGAGCACCTGGACCCGGAGCGGCTGGCGGCGATCCGCGCCCTGCGCCCGACCTACCCCTGCTTCTTGACCCACGTCGGCTTGCGCGGCGTGCCGCCGGAGGTCCTCGAAAACGCCCAGGGCTACTACTGGCGACACTGGGACCCGGATCGCGTGGGCCGCGACGGCCTCATCTGCAAGATCTTCGTACCGACCCTCTACGAGCCCCGGATGGCGCCGCCCGGCGGCCAGGAGGTGATCCTGCAGAAGGTCCTCGAGATGGACTACGGGAGCATCGAGGACTGGGGCGCCCACAAGGCGGAGGTGGAGGCCGAGGTCATGGGTCACCTGGAGCGCGTGATCCCGGGGATCGGCGAGCGCGTGGTCGTCCGCCTGTCCGCCACCGCCCGGACCGCCTGGCGCTTCACCCTCAACTCGAGCGGCGCCATGCTCGGCTGGGAGATGTCCCCGGACCAGCTCGGCACCTGCCGGCCGGACCAGGACCTGGGCGTGGCGGGCCTGGTCCTGGCGGGCCACTGGACCCGTCCCGGCGGCGGCATCACGCCGGTGGTCATCTCCGCCCTGCGCGCCGCCGAGGCGGTGCTCTCCGGAACCCGGCCCGGGGCCCGCGCCGTGCGGCTTCCTCTTCCCCTGCCGGAGGTCAGCTCGAATGGTCGATGACACCCGCTGCGACGTCGTGATCCTGGGCGCAGGCATGGCCGGCCTCACCCTCGCCCGTCACCTCCTCCTCGACACGGACCGTACGGTGCTTCTTCTCGAGCGCCGGGACGAGGTGCCGCCGCCCGGGCAGAAGGTGGGTGAGGCGACGGTCCAGGTGAGCGGCTACTACCTCTCGAAAGTCCTGGACCTGGAGGAGCACCTGTTCCGGGACCACTTCATGAAGTACAACCTCCGCTTCTACTGGAAGCCCGAGACGGGAGCCGGGGCGGCGGCCACCGGCTCGGCGATCGAGGAGTACTCGCAGGCCTACATCCGCTCGTTCTCGAACATCCCGAGCTTCCAGCTCGACCGCAACCGGCTGGAAGCGGAGCTCCTGCGCCTCGTTCGGCTCGACCCGCGGCTCACCTACCGGGCTTCCGTCTCGCGCCTGGAGGTGGAGATCTCTCCGAGCGGCGAAGACCACACGGTCCGTTTCGAGCACGATGGCGAGCCCCGCACGGTCCGCGCCGGCTGGGTGGTCGACGCCACCGGCCGCAACCGGGTGCTCGCCCGGCGGCGGGGCCTCGAGCGCCCGAGCCCGATCCGGCACGGGGCCTCCTTCGCCTGGGTCGAGGGGCTGGTCGACATCGAGCGGCTGACCGGCCGCACGCGGCGCGAACGGCGTCTCGCTCCGGAGCGCTCGGTCGTCGGGCACCTGCCGGTCTGGCTCGCCACCAACCACTTCATGGGCGACGGGTTCTGGCTGTGGGTGATTCCGCTACCGGGCAAGACCAGCCTCGGGGTGGTCTACGACGCCGAGGTCTTCCCCCGCGAGCGGGTGGCGCGTCCCGAAGGGCTCATCGAGTGGATCTGCGAGGAGTTCCCCCTCTTCGCCCGCGACCTGCCGCAGCGCCGGATCCTCCACCACGGGGGGTTCCGCAGCTTCGCCTACGACACCGGCCAGGCGATCAGCCCCGAGCGCTGGGCGGTCACCGGCGAGGCGGGCCGCTTCTCGGATCCCTTGTACAGCCCGGGCGGCGACCTCATCGCCTTTCACAACACCCTGATCGTCGACGCCGTGCGGAGCGCCACGAGCGACGAGCTGGCCGAGAAGGCCCGCCGCTACGAGGCGCTCCTCCGCGCGCTCTACGAGGCCTACGTCCCCAGCTACTCGGTGGGCTACGGCGCCCTGGAAGACCCGGAGATCTTCGGCCTCAAGTACGCCTGGGAGCTCTCGATCTACTTCGCTTTCTACGTCTTCCCGTTCGTCAACGACCTGTTCACCGATCGCCGGTTCTCGGCCGCCTTCGGCACCCTCTTCTCGCGTCTGGGGCCCATCAACTCGGGCCTCCAGCGGTTCCTCGCGGCGTTCTCCCGCTGGAAGCGCGCGACCGGTGCGCCGCGAGCCGCGCGGCCCACCTTCTTCGACTTCACCGAGGTCGCCACCCTGGCGGCGGCGGAGAAGACCTTCTACCGGGTGGGGGTCGACGCCCTCGAGGCCCGGACGGTACTCGCCGCCCAGCTCGAGGGGCTCGAGGAGCTCGCCCGCTTCGTCGTCGCGCACGCCGCCTCCGTGGTGCTCGGCGACTCGCGGGTCCGGACCTGTCGTCGCTTCGTCGAGGGGATCGACCTTCGGGCCCTCGCCTTCGACCCGGACGACTTCGCCCGCCGCTGGGCGGCCTCGGGCCCGGACGGAGAGCTCTACGAGTGGTCCCTCGACCCCACCGTCTTCGACCGCTTCCGCGCCGTCTTCCCGTCTCGCGCTCCCGGCGCCGGCCGTGAGACCATGGAGCCGGTTCCCCAGGAGGTCCCGTCATGACCGTCGTCGATCGCCCCGACCGCTCCCGCGAGCCCCGCGGTGAGACCCCTCCCGATCTCGCGCCGTACCTCGAGCGCCTGTTCGACCGGGTGGCGGAGGAGGGGAGCTACCGCGTCCGGGGCGTCGAGGGCACCCTGCCGCCCGGCCTCCGCGGCACCTACTACGTCAACGGCCCGGGGCGCTTCGGCCGCGGCGGGGTCGCCTACCGGCACTGGCTCGACGGCGACGGGCTGGTGTGCTCGCTGCGCTTCGACGAGCGAGAGGGGGAGGGTGCCGTCCGGTTCACCAGCCGCTTCGTCCGCAGCGCCAAGTGGGTCGACGAGGAGGCGGCCGGCCGCGCCCTCTACCGCACCTTCGGCACCGCCTTCGACGGCGACCGGCTGGTCCGCGGAATCGCCCTGGCCTCGCCGGTCAACGTCTCCGTCTACCCCTTCGCCGGTCGGCTCCTCGCCTTCGGCGAACAGGGGCTTCCCTGGGAGCTCGACCCCGAGAGCCTGGAGACTCGCGGCGAGCACACCTTCGGCCGGCGCCTGAACCCGGTGGCGCCCTTCTCGGCCCACCCCAACTTCGATCCGGCGAGCGGCGAGATGTTCAACTTCGGGGTCTCCTTCTCCGCCGACCGGCCGACCCTCAACCTCTACCGCTTCGCCCCCGACGGCGAGCTGGTCTACCGCCGGCGCGCTCCGTTGCCCTACCCGGCCTCGATCCACGACTTCGGCCTCTCGCCGCGCCACGCCGTGGTGTTCGTCCAGCCCTACCTGCTGGACATGGCGGCGCTGACCGCCGAAGGGGCGACGATCCTCGACGGCCTGTCCTGGGAGCCGGAGCGGGGCAGCGAGCTCCTCGTGCTCGACCGCGAGTCGGGCGCCGAGGTCTGCCGGGTGCCGGCCGGCAGCGGCTACGTGCTCCACCAGGTCAACGCCTTCGAGGACGGGGATCGCCTGGTGGTCGACCTGCTGGAGCTCGAGGAACCGGTCTATCCCGACTACCTGCCGCTGCCCGACCTCTTCGCCGACGTGGCGCCGGCCCACCCGGTGCGCCGCGTGATCGACCTGGGCACCGGGAAGATCCTGGAGCGGCGCGAGGTGCCCTGCGCCCTGGCCGCGGACTTTCCGGCGCTCGATCCCCGCCGCTGGGAGCTCCCCGCCGACCGGTTCTGGATGCTCGCCATCTCGGCCACCGGCCGGCCGGGGAGGAAGTTCCTGGACCGGCTGGCGGCGGTCGACTTCGGCCGGGGAGAGATCGCCGACGCCTGGCAGGCTCCGGCCGGGCGCTACCTGGGAGGCGAGCCGATCTTCGCTCCCGACCCGGAGCGGGCGGAGAGCGGCTGGATTCTGTGTCAGGAGCTCGACCCCGCGGCGCGCCGGGCGGCCTTCCTGGTGTTCGATGCCCACGACCTGGCGGCCGGCCCCCTGGCGCGCCTGCCCCTCGAGGGCGCCCTGCCCCCGCTGTTCCACGCCTGCTTCGTGCCGGAGGCCGGGCCTTCGAGACCGAGCGCATGAGCTCCGGCCCGAGCGGGCCGGTGGCGGCGGTGGTGGGACCGCCCGAGCCGCTCCCCCGCGTCCTCGCCGCGGAGCTGGGCCGGCTCGGGTTTGCGGCCGAGGTCCTGGAAGCGGAGGGATTGGACCGGTCGGACCTGGCCGGCCGCCTGGAACGCAGGGCCTTCGCGGCCGTCGTCTACGCTCCCTCGCGCCGCGGGCCGGACCTCGCGGAGGCCGACGCCGTGCTCGCCGCCCTGGCCCGGCCCCCGGAGGGGGAGGGGCCGAGGCCGGTGGTGATCGTCCTCTCGAGCTCCGAGGTCCACGAGCCGAGCCATCACCACCCGGGGCTCGCGGTGGAGGAGCGCCCGGGATCGAGGCCGGTCGCGAACCCGGTGGCCCGCGCCTGGCTCGAGCTCGAGCGGCGGGTGGCGGAGCGGCTGCGGGAGCTGGACGGGACGGGCCCCCTCACGCTGCTCCGGCCGGCGCCGGTGCCGCTGGCCGGCGCGCCCGATCCCTGGAGCCGGCTTCTCTCCGGGCGCTTCGCCGCCACCCTGCCGGGCCACGATCCTTCGATCCAGCTCCTCGCCCCGGAGGACCTGGCCCGCGCGGTCGCTCGGGTGCTCGAGCTGGGCGACGAGGCGCCGGGGGGGATCTTCCAGGTGATGCCGGCGGGCCTCGTGCCCCTGCGCCGGGCGCTGCGCCTGGCCGGGGTCCGCCGGGTGGCGCTGCCCGGAGCGCTGCGGAGCGCCGCGCGGCGCGCCTACCTGCGCTACTCCTGGAGCGCCTCGGGGGACGCGGCGGCCCGAGAGCTGGGCTTCGTTGCCCGGCGGACCAGCGCCCAGGCGGTGGCGGCGCTTCGCCCGGAGCCCCGCACCGATCGCTTGAGGAGCGAGCCCGAGGCGCCGCCCTCCTTCGACGAGTTCGGCCTCGACCCCGGCTACGTCGCCGCCTTCGAGCGCACGCTCTTCCGGTTCCTCCACGACGTGTGGTGGCGGGTCGAGCCCCGGGGCACGGAACACCTGCCGCGGGAGGGCCGCGCGGTGCTGGTCGGGGTCCACCGCGGCTTCATGCCCTGGGACGGGGTGATGGCGCTCCATATGGTGCGCCGCGCGACCGGGCGCACCCCGCGCTTCCTCCTCCATCCGAGCCTGCTGAAGATGCCGTTCCTGTTCAACTACATGACCAAGCTGGGAGGGGTCCCGGCCTGCCGCGAGAACTCCGACCGCATGCTCGGGGCGGGCGAGCTCCTCGGTGTCTTCCCGGAGGGCATCCGGGGAGCCTTCACCCACTATCGGCGGGCCTACCGGCTGGGTGAGATGGGGCGCGAGGAGTACGTGCGCATGGCGCTTCGCAACCGGGTGCCGATCGTGCCCTTCGTCACCGTCGGGAGCGCCGAGATCTTCCCCGTTCTGGCGCACCTGGAGTGGCCCTGGTGGCAGCGTTTCACCGAGTGGCCCTGCTTTCCCGTCGCGCCGCCCTTCCCGCTGCTGCCGGTGCCGCTGCCCTCGAAGTGGCACACCCGGGTCCTCGAGCCGTTCCACGTCGAGGCCCTCCACGGCCCGGAAGCGGCCGACGATCCGGAGGTGGTGGCGGCCCTCGGTGCCGAGGTGCGGCGACGGATGATCGCAGCGCTCGAGGGCCTCCTCGCCCGGCGGCGGCACTGGTTTTGGGGTAGCCTGTCGCCACCATGACCGAAGAGATCGTGCGATATGCCGCGGCGGCCTGCCAGGTCGATTTCCTGAACCCGGTGGACCGCTCGGGCATCGGCAAGCACGTCGACCGGATGCTCGCCATGGTCGACATGGCGGTGGAGGGCTACTCGGCGTTCCTGCCGGTGAAGCTGATCGTGTTCCCGGAGTTCGCCCACGCGGCCCCGGTCTTCCCGACGGCTGCCGAGCTCCTGGACATGCTGGCGGTGCCGATCCCCAACGAGCACACCGAGCGCTACGCCGAGAAGGCCAAGGCGTTGGGCGTCTACATCCAGACCGGGACTTTCCTCGAGCGCGACGACCGGTGGCCCGGGGCGGTGTTCAACACCACCTGCCTGATCGGGCCCGAGGGCCTTCTCACCAAGTACCGCAAGGTCAACCCCTGGCTCCCCTGGGAGGTCCACGCCAGCCCCCACGACCTGTGGGGCTACGACGAGGAGATCTACCCGGTCGCCGACACTCCCATCGGCAAGCTCGGAGCCGCGATCTGCTACGACTGGCTGTTCCCGGAGACCTTGCGCCAGCTCACCGCCAACGGCGCCGAGGTGCTGATCCGGGTTTCGGCCTACATGGACCCCTGGGGGGCGACCGAGCCCATGGCCTGGTGGACCATCGTCAACCGCTGCCGCGCGCTGGAGAACGTCGCCTACGTGGTGGGGGCCAACCAGGGGGCGAGCCTCGCCCACTACCCGCCCTTCTCGTGGCCCGGGGGGAGCCAGGTGGTGGACTTCGAGGGCCGCCTGCTGGCCCAGGCCGACCCGGGGCCAGGCGAGAAGATCGTGGTGGCGCCCATCGACCTCTCGGCGCTTCGCCACGAGCGCGCCACCCGCCGGGGCCACCAGACCCTGGCCCACCTGCGGACCGAGACCTTCTCCATGTACCGGGACGGCTTCTTCCCGGCCGGCCGCGGAGTGGACAAGCTCTCGGTGGAGGGGAACAACGAGGCGACGGACGAGGCGAAGAAGAAGCTCGACTATTGAGTGCTGTCCCGGATCACCACCACCGTGCGATCCGCGGCGAGGTCCCGAATCTCTTCGGCCGTGCCGTCGGGCCAGGTGATCCGCAGGCGCTCGACCCGCGTGGCCGGGCCCAGGCCGAAGCTCGCCGCCGGCTCGACCTGGGAGAGGTAGCTCCGGGTGGGCATGATCCGGCGGGTCTGGGCGGCGCCTCCCGCCGTCGCCTCGACCCGTGCGCCGATCCCGTCCCGGTTGGGCGGCGGGCTTCGCAGGACCACCCGCAGGTGGTGGTGAGCCGCCGGGGAGCCCGGGTCCATCTCGTTGCGCAGCAGGCGGGCCGGGCCGCCGACCTGGGTGAGCACCAGGTCGAGGTCGCCATCTCCTTCGAGGTCGAGGAAGGCGGCG
>CAZIIB010000107.1:0-8667 GCA_964539125.1 uncultured Thermoanaerobaculia bacterium
CAACGCGCCGGTGGGGGTCCGCATGACCTTCCGTGCGGGCCGGTGCACGGCGCTCCACGTCACCGAGCTCGGCGACAAGCGGCCCCTCGACGCCTACCGGTTGGTGCCCGAGCGGATCCTCGCGCGCCAGGACTTGGGGGTCGACGCGGTCACCGGGGCCACGGTGACCTCCCGCGCCGTGGTCAGCGCCGCCACCGAGGCGGTCTACCAGGCGATCCAGCGCTCGCAGCCCGGGCCGGAGGCTTCCACCACGGCCGCCGGCGGCGGGCCGGGCCGGTCTTCGGGAGGGCAGGGTGGCCACTAGCTCCAACGGCCGGCGCCGGCGCCTGGCGATCCAGGCCGCCTCGATGGCCCTGTTCATGGGTTGCTTCGTGCTGGCCGCCTGGGCCCCGGGCCGGGCGGGCGCCTCCCTGCCGGCGGACCTCTACTTCCTGGCCGACCCGTTGCTCGCCGCGAGCGCCGCCCTGGCCGCGCGCCAGGCGCTCTGGGTGCCCCTCGCCGCCGCCGCCGGGCTGCTGCTGGTCACGGCGGTCCTGGGCCGGGTGTTCTGCGGCTACGTCTGCCCCCTGGGGGCCTGCCTCGACTGGACCTCGCCCCGGGGCCGGCGCGCCGCGACGCGCTCGCTCGCCCGCTGGCGCTGGGTCAAGTACGCCCTCCTCGCGGCCCTGGTGGCCGGCGCCCTGGCGGGCATCCCGGCGGCGTACCTGGTCGACCCCCTGGCGCTCCTCTGGCGGGGGCTCGCCCTGGCCGCCTACCCGCTGGCCCTGGCCGCCTCGCGCCTCGGCCTGGACGTGGCCCGCACCCTCCTCGAGCCGCTCACGGCCACCACGCCGCTGGCCGTCTCGGTTCCGGTGCGCGCCTTCGCCGGAGCGCTCCTCTCGGCGACCCTGGTGGCGGTGATCCTGGTGGCCAACCGCCTGGCCCCGCGGCTCTGGTGCCGCGTCGCCTGCCCGCTGGGCGCGCTCCTCTCTGTGGTCGGCTCGGGGCGCTGGCTGCGCCGGCGGGTCGACGCCGGACTCTGCCTCGACTGCACCCGGTGCGCCACCGCCTGCCCCATGAACGGGCTCGACGCGGGGACCGAGTCGGGGAGCCGGCGGGGGGCGGGCGAACGGAGCGACGCGCGATCTTCCGGCGCTCCGGTGGGGGAGTGCCTGGCCTGCGAGCGCTGCGCGGACGCCTGTCCGGTGGGCGCCGTGCGCTTCGAGCTCACCCCGCCGCGACGTCGCGTGCCGGCGGCTTCGGCCCCGGCGGTCGGCGCCGCCGGCCCCGTGGGAGGTAGCG
Organism: uncultured Thermoanaerobaculia bacterium; assembly: GCA_964539125.1. GTDB lineage: Bacteria > Acidobacteriota > Thermoanaerobaculia > Multivoradales > DATKCC01 > CAVUBL01. The sequence goes on from CAZIIB010000107.1 coordinate 1,282, forward strand.
TCTCCCGGCGACGCTTCCTGGGCGCCGCCGTCGGCGGCTTCGGCGGCCTGCTCCTGGTGGATCGGGTCTCGTTCGCCTCCGCCGTCGCCGAGGCCCCGCTCCGTCCCCCCGGCGCGCGGCCGGAAGCGGCGCTCCTCGAGCGCTGCGTGCGCTGCGGCGTCTGCATGCAGGCTTGCCCTACGAACGCCATCCAGCCGGACGTCGTTCCCGGTGCGTTCGCCGGCTTCTTCGCTCCGGTCATGGTGATGCGCCGGGGCGGCTGCGACCCGGCGTGCACCCGCTGCGGCGAGGTCTGTCCCACCGGCGCGCTCCGGGAGCTCGACGCCGAGGCCAAGCGCCGCTGGGTGATCGGCACCGCCGTCGTCGAGGACGACCGCTGTCTGCGCGCACGGGGCGAGGAGTGCCGGATCTGCGCCGAGACCTGTCCCTACCAGGCGGTGGAGATCGTTCCCGGCGCGGCCGGGGCCGGTGTGCGGGTGCTCGCCGAGCGCTGCACCGGCTGCGGCCTCTGCGAGTTCCGCTGCCCGGTGCCCGCGCCGCGCGGCTCGGCCTTCCGCGACCGGGCCGCCGTGCGGGTGGTGACGGCGGCCGAGGCGGCTCGCCTCGCCCCCACCGCTCCCGCCCCGCCGCCGCGGGACGAATCGCACCTTCCCCTGTTCCTGAGGACCTCGTGAGGACCCTTCCGATCGCCGACTGGAGCACCCGAGCATGAGGAGATACCTGCCAGCCCTTCACGAACCGATCCTGCCGCGGGATCGCCTACCCGTCGGCGCCCTGTTCGTCGACCTCGGCCTGGCGATGCTCCTGGCCTTCGTCCTGGCCGCGCCCGGCCACGCCGCAGCGCCGGGCTTCACCGACGTCACCGCCGGTTCGGGGATCGACTTCGTCCACACCTTCGGCGACGCCGAGATGAGCAACCTGGTGGAGTCGACGGGCGTCGGCGTCTGCCTGCTGGACGTCGACGGAGACGGGCGCCTGGACGTCTACTTCGTCAACGGTGCGGTGGCGGACGGGGTCAGCGATCCCGAGACCGCGGTCAGCGGTCCGCCGCCCACCAATCGGCTCTACCGGAACGTCACGGCTCCCGGGGGCCCGTGGCGCTTCGAGGACATCACCGAGTCCGCGGGCGTGGGAGACACCGGCTTCGGCATGGGCTGTGTGGCCGGCGACCTGGACAACGACGGCGATCCCGACCTGGTGGTGACCAACTACGGGCCGAACAAGGTCTATCGCAACGACGGGCCCGATACCTCCGGCCACGTGCACTTCACCGACGTCACCGACGAGGCCGGCCTGGGCGACGCCGCGTGGAGCCTGGGGGCGGCGCTGCTCGACTACGACGGCGACGGCCGGCTCGACCTCTACGTCGGCGACTACGTGGTCTGGGATCCCGGCTACCACGCCTTCTACGTCGCCGACCGATTCCCGGGCCCCCTCGCCTACCCGGGCTCGCCCGACCACCTGTATCGGAACCTCACGCCTCCCGGGGGCGCCTGGCGCTTCGAAGACGTCACCGCCTCGGCCGGCGTCGGCAACCCCGAAGGCCGCGCCATGGGTGTCGGCGTCCTGGACTACGACGGCGACGGCCGGCCGGACGTCTTCGTCGCCAACGACGCCATGGCCAACTCCCTGTTCCACAACCTGGGCGGCGGGCGCTTCGAGGACGTGGGGCTGGTCTCCGGCGTCGCCTTCTCCGAGAACGGCGAGGCCACGGCCGCCATGGGCGTGGAGTCGGGCGACGTGGACGGCGACGGCCGCCTGGATCTCCTCATTCCCGACATGACCTACAGCACCCTCTACCAGGGCCTCGCCGGCCAGACCTTCCAGGACCGCTCGCGGCGCTGGGGGCTGGCCATGGCGGCGGCCCAGTACGTGGGCTGGAGCGGCCACCTGCTCGACTACGACCTCGACGGCCGCCCCGACCTGTTCCTGACCACGGGCGACCTCCACGACATGGAGCCCATGGAGGACGTGCTGCTCCACAACGAAGGAGCCAACGGGGGTCCAGCCCGGCTGAAGGACGTCTCGGGCGAGGCGGGTGAGCACTTCCGCACGCCCACCATGGGCCGGGGCGCGGCGGTAGGGGACCTCGACGGCGACGGCGATCCGGACCTGGTCATCACCGACCTGGACGGCCCGCCGGTCCTCCTGCGCAACGACTTCGCCACCGGCAACCACTGGTTGACCGTGAAGACCGTGGGGCGGGAGAGCAACCGGGAAGGGGTCGGCGCCCGGGTGATCGTGGAGACCGGCAAAGGGCGGACCGTCCATCGTCAGATCCAGGAGGTGCGCGCCGGGTCCGGCTACCTCTCCTCGAGCGACCCGCGGCTCACTTTCGGCCTCGGACCGGCCCGGGAGGCGGCCCGGGTGACCGTGCGCTGGCCTTCGGGCCGGGTGAGCGTGAAGGAGCACGTCGCGGCCGACCAGGTGCTCACCGTGGAGGAGGAGGCGCCATGAGACGCGCGCGAGGTGGCGCCCGAATCGAGAGGCTGGCCGGGCTGCCGGCAGCGGCTCTGCTCCTCCTGGCGACGGTGGCGGCCGCCGGCCCCCCGGCGACACCTCCCACCGCCGTCCCTTCCTCCGGGCCGAGCGGGCCGGCCGCCCAGCCGAGGTACCGCAATCCGATGGACCTGGCGGTCACCCCGGACGGGACGACTCTGGCCGTGGTCTGCTCCGGCACCGACTCGCTCCTCCTGCTCGATCTGCCCGGAGGCGCGATCCGCCGGGAGGTGGCGGTCGGCCGCCGGCCCTGGGCGGTGGCCCTCGACCGGGCGGGGACGACGGCCTACGTCGCCCTGCGCGACGACGACGCGGTGGCCGTGGTCGACCTGGCGAGCGGCGCGGTGACGCGGCGCCTGGCGGTCGGCCCCGGGCCCCTCGACGTGGCCCTGGACCGCGAGGAGCGGCGCCTGTTCACCGCCAACGACGTCTCGGGGGACGTCTCGGTGGTCGACCTCGATCGAGGCGTCGAGACCAAGCGCCTGCGGGCCGGCGTGCGCCCCCGGGCCCTGGCTCTCTCCGGCGACGGTGCGCTCCTGGCGGTGGCCAACCTGCTCGACGACCTCCACCGTCCCGCGGCGCAGCCGGTGGGCCAGGTGACCCTGATCGACACGCACCGCGAGCGAGTCGTCGAGCGCGTCGCGCTGCCCGGAGCCAACGTCCTCCAGGGGATCGCCGCGACCCCCGACGGAGCCTTCCTCGCCCCCCTGGTGCGGCCCAAGAACCTGGTGCCCCTGATCCAGGTGGCCGGCGGTTGGACGGTGACCAACGGCCTGGCGCGGATCGTCCCGACCGACCCGCCGCCGCGGGTGGGCGCGGACGGCGAGCCGCCGGGCGGGACCCGGGTGGAGCAGCTCCTGCTCGACAGCCGGGGACGGCACTTCGCCGACCCCAGCGCCGTCGCCGTCTCCCCGGACGGCCGCACCGCCTTCGTGAGCGCCGCCGGCGCCGACCGGCTGCTGGTGATCGACCTCCAGGCCCTGCGCCGTCTCGCGGGTGGCCCGTCGGCCCCGGCCGGCTCGGACCCCTACCTGGGCGACCGCCTCGACCTGGCGGGCCGCTTCGTGCGGGCCGCCCTGCCCACCGGCTCGGACCCCGTGGCCGTGGCCGTCGCCCCCGGCGGCCGCGCGGTGTACGTGGCCGACCGGCTGAGCGATGCGGTGACCGTGATCGACGCCGAGGGGGACCGAGTGGCCGGCCGCTTCTCGCTGGAAGGGCCGGAGGAGATCTCGCCGGTGCGTCGCGGCGAGCGCCTGTTCTACAACGCGGCGGCCACCTTCGCCCACCAGTTCACCTGCGCCACCTGCCACCCCGACTCGGCCCACGACGGGCTGGTCTACGACATCTCCCCCGACGGGCTGGGACGCAACCTGGTGGACAGCAAGACGCTCCGCGGCGTGCGCGGCACGGCTCCGTTCAAGTGGAACGGCCACAACCCGGACCTCCACACCCAGTGCGGGCCGCGGGCGGCCAAGTTCATCAACCGCTCGCCCGGCTTCACCCCGGAGCAGCTCGACGACCTGGTGGCCTACGAGTCGCAGACCAAGGTGGAACCCAACCGGAACCGCTCGACCGACGGCCGCCTGACGCCGCTCCAGGCCTGGGGCCGGAAGATCTTCGAGCGGACGGTGGACAACACCGGCGAGCCGATCCCCGAGGCCAACCGCTGCTCGTTCTGCCACTCCGGGCCGCACTTCACCGACACCCGGTCCTTCGACGTGGGCACCCGCTCGGAGCACGACGACGCAGGGATCTTCGACACGCCGGGCCTCAACGACCTGGACGACACCGCGCCCTACCTCCACGACGGCAAGGCCCTGACCCTGGAGGAGATCTGGACGGTCTACAACCCGGACGACCGCCACGGCCGGGCCAACGACCTGAGCAAGGACGAGCTGAACGCATTGATCGAGTATCTGAGGACGCTATGACTGGATCGCCCCCGCAACCCCTCGATCCCCTTCCCACCCGACCACGCCGCTTCGCGACGCGGTGCCCGGGGGGAAGGGGACGGCCCCGCCCTGGTCTGGGCTCCGTCGCCGGGATTCTGCTCGGCCTGCTTCTGCTGGCGGGCCTCGTCGCGCCGCCGGCGTTGGCTGGTGAGAGCGCCGGCGCGCCGCCGCTCTTCGTCCGCTGGCAGAGCTTCGGTACCGCCGACGGACTGCCCAGCGACACCGTCTTCGCCGTCGCGGTCGAGCCGGACCGGGTCTGGGTGGGGACCGACAAGGGGTTGGCGCGCTACCAGGACGGGCGCTGGAGGAGCTGGGGCACGGCCGACGGACTGCCATACGCCGTGGTCACCTCGCTCGCGGTCGATCGCCAGACCGGCGATCTCTGGGTGGGCACCATGGTGGGGCTCGCCCGCTTCTCCGGCGGGCGCTTCGAGAGCTTCACCCAGCGCACCAGCGGCCTGGCCAACGACGTGGTCTACGGCGTCGCCGTCGACGACCACTACGTCTGGGCCGCCACCGCCGCCGGCGCCAGCCGCTACGACACCTGGACCGGGCGCTGGCAGATCTTCACCAACCGCAACGCGCCGATGCACGAGATCTGGTGCTACGGCGTCTCCGCCGGGCCGAAGGACGTCTACCTGGCGGTCTGGGGCGGCGGCCTGCTGCGCTTCGACCGCGAGCACCAGCGCTGGCGCGAGTTCCGGGATCCGGACGGTCAGATGGAGCTCGACCTGCTGCGCGACGACGGGCCGGTCAGCGACGTCGTGGCCTCGGTGTCCCAGGGCGACGACGGGCTGGTCTGGGCCGGCACCTACTTCGGCATCAACCGCTTCGACGGCCGGAGCTGGTCGAGCTACTCCAAGACCGACTCCGGCCTGGTCAGCGACTTCGTGAACTACGTTCTGGCCGAGGGACGGGGCGCCTGGCTCGCCACCGACTCGGGCCTCGCCTACTTCGACGGCACGACCTGGACCACCTACCGCGCCGCCCACGAGCGCGCGAGCGACGGCAAACCGCCGCTCACCGTGCGCGAGGGCGAGACGGAGCGAGCGGTGCCCACCCGCGGGTCGCTGCCCGACGATTACGTCCTTGCCGTCGCCCGCCGCGGAGACGAGCTGTGGGCGGGGACGGAGCACGGCCTCGGCCTGGGGCTCCCGGCCCGTCCGACCTCGACCGCCAGTGCCACCCCGAAATCCAATCCGACGAGAGGAGCGACCCATGGCAGTGCTCACTGAGACCCCCACCGAGACCCTGACCGAGGCGGCGACCGAGACCGGGGGCGTCCGGCGGTTCCCGAAGCGCCAGATCCGGGAGCCCAAGGTGCTCAACGAGGCCTACGACTACGAGAGCCCCGTGCCCTTCGTCCGCGGCATGCGGGTCGAGCTGCCGGGGGCCTCCATGCTCTACATCAGCGGCACCTCGGCGGTCGATGAGCGGGGGGCGTCGGTGCACGTGGGGGACATTCGGGCCCAGTCCCGGCGGACCTTCGAGAACATCGACGCGCTGCTCGCCTCCGAAGGGGCCGACTGGCACGACGTGGTGCGCACCACCTGCTACCTGCGCGACATGTCCCGGGACTACACGCCGTTCAACGACGTGCGCATGGGCTTCTACCTGGAGAAGGGCCTCGAGCCCTTCCCGGCCAGCACCTGCATTCAGGCGACCATCTGCCGCGAGGACCTCCTGGTCGAGATCGAGGCCATCGCCGTCATCCCGCCGGACCGGCGGAGGTAGGTCATGCGCCGCTTCACGCTCGCCTCGGTGGTGCTCGCGGTGTCCCTCGTCCTGGCGTTCGGCGGCCTCGCCGCCGGGGCGCGGGCGGCGGACGGCGCGGCGCCGGCGAGCACGCCGCCTCCCGCCGCCAAGTCCCGGGACCAGAGCTACGGCAACACGCCGCCGGAGCTCCAGCCTTTCCGGGACTTCGGCAAGCCGTACCGTGAGCTGTTCCCCGAGCCCTTGCCCTTTCCCGGGCCGGGCCGCGACGCGCCGGAGCCCAAGGGGCTGACCGAGGTGCGGATCGGGCTCCTCGCCCCGGGCGCGGGCTCGCCGGACGAGCGCGCCGGCCTGAGCATGAGGCGCGGCGCGACCCTGGCCCTCGAGGAGGCCAACGCGGCCGGCGGCTACCGGGGCCTGCCGTTCCGCTTCATGGTGCACGACGACCTGCCGATCTGGGGCGCCTCGAGCAACGAGATCGTGAAGATGGCATACGAGGAGAAGGTGTGGGCGGTCCTCGGCTCGGTCTCCGGCGACTCGAGCCACATCGCCATCCGGGTGGCCTTGAAGGCCTTGCTGCCGGTCATGAACACCGCCACCACGGATCCCACGTTCACCGAGACCGGGATTCCCTGGGCCTTCCGTTGCATCGCGGACGCCCGCCAGCAGAGCTACGCCCTGGCCCGGGAGATCTTCGAGACCGAGGGACTCGAGCGGGTGGCGGTGCTGCGCTCCAACGATCGCTACGGGCGGATGGGGATCGTCGAGCTGCGCGAGGCGGCCCGCCGCCTGGGCCATCCCCTGGTCTCCGAGATCCAGTGGCTCCCCACCCAGAGCCGGGCACCCGAGGACTTCACACCGCTGGTGGAGCGCATCCTGGCGGCGCGGCCCGACGGGCTGGTGATCTGGGGGCCGCCCGAGGCGGCGGGGAGGGCGCTCGCCCGAGTGCGGGAGATGGGCCTGACGGTACCGGTCTTCGGTCCGGCGAGACTGGTCGACGACCGGTTCCTGGAGGCGGCCGGCGCCGCCGCCGAGGGGTTGGTGGCCGCGGCGACCTTTGATCCGACGTCGAACGACCCCCTGTGGGTCGGTTTCCGGGAGCGCTATACGGCGCGCTGGGGCGAGGCCCCGGACGCTTTCGCCGCTCATGCCTACGACGGCATGGACCTGCTGATCGACGCGGTGCGCAAGGCCGGCCTCAACCGGGTGCGGATCCGCGACG
>CAZIIB010000108.1:0-8646 GCA_964539125.1 uncultured Thermoanaerobaculia bacterium
CTCAACTTCGACGAGTCCCTGGCGCTCCACGCCGGCTGGCTCCACTGGCACCACGTCGACGCGGCGCCGGCCTTCTACATGCCCTGGACGCTGGCGCTGGGCTGGCTCGGCACGGCCGTCGCCGACCCGGGCCTGGCCCTCCGGACCGCTCGGATCGCCGCGGCGCTCGCGGTGCTCGCGGTGCTCGCCGCGCTTGCCTTCGCCTTCCGCCGGCTGGGTCTCCGGGGCCGCCGCCTGGGCCTGGCCCTCGTCCTCACCCTGGCGGTGGGACCGTTCGCGGTCCACGCCTACGAGCTGCGCTACGACACGGCGATCCTGCTGGGCCTTCTGGTCGCCTGCGGCTGTCTCGCCCGGCGGCGCGGCGGCGATCTCTTCCTCCTCGGCCTGAGCGTCTCGTGGCTCGCGAGCCACCAGCTCAAGGGCGTCTTCTTCGCGGCGGCGGTCCTCGCCGCGGCGGCCCTCGTGCTCCTCCGCGACTCGAGCCGCCCGGACGGGGCCCTGAACGCCCGGCGAGGGGCCGGGCTCGCCACCACCCTCACCGCCGGCCTGGCCTCGGGGGCCGCCGCCTGGCTCCTCGCGGTCCTGGCCCTCGGCGGCTGGCAGGCGTTCGTCGCCACCTACCGGACCTTCCTGGGCCTGGCGGTGGCGAGCCAGCGGGTCGGCCTCTGGCCGAGCCTGGGCGGCTACCTCGAGCGCAACCCGCTCTGGTGGCTCGCGGCGTTCGGGTGCGCCGTCGCGGCGCTCGCCGGCTCCCTCCGGAGCCGGCTGCGTGGGCCGGCCGGATCGGGCGCCGCGGTGCCGGTCTCGGGTACCGCCGGGTGGGCGCTCGCCCTGGCTCTGCCCGCCCTCGCCTTCCCCTTTCTCCACCCGCACCCGTGGCCCTACATGCTCTGCCTGCCGGTCCCCTTCCTGGCGGCCCCGCTGGCGCAGGCCGTCTCGCGCTCGCGCTGGGCGGCCGGTCTCGCCCTCGTCTGGGCGTTGGTCTCGGTCTCCGTGCCCTGGTCGCCGTACCTGCGGGCCCTCGCCGCTCCGGCCGCGCCCGAGGTCGCTTCCCTGCGTTGGCTCGAGGCCCGGCTCGGCCCCGGCGACCGGGTCGTCGACCCGTCGGGAATCGCCTACTTCGTTTTGCCGTGCGGCCGGCAGTGGTACCTGGACACCCTGTTCGCCCAGCGCGAGGCCGAGGGGCGGTGGATGCAGGGTGCCGACGGCCCGGACGCGGAGGGCTGCGCCTGGCTGGTCAACACCTACCGATTGCGCATGCTGACTCCCGCCCTTCGCCAGCGGCTCGCCGGGCGGTACGTGCTGATCGGTGGCGGGCTGGCCCTGCGCTCGGACGACCCACGGCTCGCCGAGATCGGCCGCGTACCGATCCTGCCCGAGGCCGAGATCGCGTCGTTCTGGTGGTGAGGGGAGGCACCCTGGACATCTACAAAGCTGCAGTTCGTGACAGGTGAGTCGAGTTTCCAGCGAAGCCGGAGACACTCCAGATTCCTCGGCGGTGTGAGGCAGAGCTTTGCTGGGAGCCTGCTCGTTCACGACAACCCGGGCCGGACAAGTCTCGCGCAGAGCCGCAGAGGCGCAGAGGTGCGGCTCATATTGACGCGGCGGTTGATGCCCTCCTGGATCCGATGCGTGCCGGAGCTCTGGAGCACGCACTCGGCGCTCTACCTCGTGCCCTCGTGCGGTGAGCCGAGGTGCGGGGACCGCCTCGTAGACCGACTCCAGCAGCACCGGCCCGAACCGCGCGTGGGCCTAGCGGCACCCCGGAGACGCGGTTCTCCCGGGTTCCGCCCATCGATCGCCCTCCTTTGCGGCTCTGCGCCTCTGCGCGAGAACCTACGTGCCGGATCCCGGCTCCTTTCGACTTCTACCGCGCCCTGGAGCGCTTTCTCGATCGCCATCTCGGACGGGCACCCGACACCGCTGTCTGACACCTCTCGCAAGAGCCGACGCGCTGCACAAGCGCCTGGCACCCTCCCGGGCGGGTCCATCGACCAGGCGGCGATGGAGGAAAGACAGAGCCTGTGCCAAGGATCGTGAAGCTTCCGGTGCAGTCAGGGCCGAGATAGGAGGTGGAACCTCACTCGCGACTCGCTTCCGGCGGAGGGAAGAGCCCGAGCTGCGACAGCGCGGCCAGATTGTCCCAGCCGATCCACGTCTCGGAGATCCTCCCGTCGTAGATCCGCTGTATGGCGAAGTTGACAACCTCCATTTTCTTTCCCGTGGGCGGGATGTCTCCCAGCGGACCCGTATGCGTGCCAGCGCCGGTGGTGATGTACGCGACTTTGTCGCCCTCGGCGATGACGCGACGGACGATCCTAGCCAATCTAGACATGTCGGGCAACCTGGGCGCGGCTCCTTTGATACTTCGATTCCTGGCACAGGCTTCGAGTGAGCAGCAGCCGAGCTTCCCTTCGCCTCTCGGTCGAGGTCGGTGCGCTACGCCAATGGCCAGAGAGGCTAGCGCACAGCACCTCGAAGTGGCCGGCACACCTCTCGGTCCAGCATGGTAGCCTTCTCGTGAGAAGCGATTTCCTACACGGGGGGCTGCCTTGAGAAAGCGCCACCGATCGTTTCGTCCCACCCGCTCCCGGGGCGTCGTCGCGCTCTCGATTTGTATCGCGACGTTGCCGACGCTCGTCGCGTGCGGCGGAGGTGGTGGCGGCTCACCGACCGCGCCGAGCGTGCCCAGCGGCGTGCTGGACGTCCACGGAGATTGGATCGATACCGAGACGGTCGCCGGCGGAGAGCCGCAAGGCCAGTGCTGGGCGGACCACCTCAACGCCCTCGCCCTGGCCGGCGCGCACGGCTCCGGCCAGTGGACGGTGCGGCAGAACGGCACGGCGGTGACGATCGTCGCTTCCGCGACGCTGGATCCCCAGGAGCGCAAGGAGTTTTCGGGCACCGTGGGCGAGTCCTCGCTGATGGCGACGGAGACCCAGGGGCCGCCGGACTTCCAGGGGACCTGTGACGACGGCGAGAGGTTCCAGATTCGCACCGCGTCGGGCGACCTGAGTCTGTCGGGCTCCTCGACCCGGCTCAGCGGAGAGCTGGTGGAGAAGCTCGAGCTCATGCAGGGCGGAGCCGTCGTCGCGACCGTGACCGCGCACTTCTCGGTGACGGCGACCCGCTGAGGAGCGGAACGGCCCCACCCGAGAGAAGCAGGTGCCACTTCCGCAGGGGAGTGCGTGGCACGACCCGTTACCATGGGCCGCGAGCTCATGCGCAGACTCTTCTCGCCGACCGATGCCGGCGATCGGACCGGACTCTCCCTGTGGGGGGCCAACCTGGTGGCCCTGGCGATCACGCTGCGCTTCGGCTACGCCCTGACGCTGATGGCCTCCTACTGGGCCGAAGGGTGTGTCATCGCCTTCTTCCACTTCCTCCGCATGCGGGCGATCGCCCGCGATCGTACCGGTGAGGAGGCCGAGCAAGCGCGCGCGATCTCCCAGGCCTTCGCCCTCGGGTTCGGAGTCTTCCACGTCGCCTTCTGGTGGCCCATTCCCTACTACCTGATCCGAATCGCCCCGAGCTACGGCCTCCAGGTGTTGGCGGGGGTCGCCGCGTTCACGGTTCACCACTGGTACTCCTACCGGCGAAACCTGGCTGCGGACCGGCAGGGCCGTCCCGGCTGGCGAGCGGCGGCATGGGTGCCGCTGCTCCGGGTCGCCCCCCTCTACATCGGCGTGGTGCTGGGTGGCCTCGCCATCGGCGCGATCCTCCACACGGACTCGATCCCGGACGCTCCGCTGATCGTCGTCGTGGTCCTGGTCAAGTCGGTCGGCGACCAGATCACGCACCGCATCGAGCACAACGTGCTGCGGCGCCGCGCCGAGGTGGAGGCCGAGGTCGACGCCACCACCGCGGCCGAGCCGAACTCCGAGTGATCCACGGCCAACGAAGCACCTGGCACTCTGGCGGCCCGCACGGGACGATCTGAAGGCAGGCCACCCTGGGCTCGTCAAACGTGCCGTGTAGTACCTTCGCGTGCATGTGGCACGCAACCACTTCTCACCCGTGGTGGCGCCCTGCGCTCGTCGCCGCGTCGCTGGCCGCCTGCCTGCTCAGCGCACGACCCGCCATGCCGGAGGCGCCGGCCGCGAGCCGGCGGATGGCGATCACCGTCGACGACCTTCCCGTGGGGCCGCCCGGCAAGCACACGACGGCCCAGCAGGGCGAGATCACGGACCGGCTCCTCGCCGCCCTCACGGCGCACCACGTCCCGGCCATCGGCTTCGTCAACGAGTCGAAGCTCGAGGTCGACGGGGCGGTCGATCCGCGACGCGTGGAGCTGCTCACGCGCTGGCTCGACGCCGGCGAGGAGCTCGGCAACCACGGCTACGCCCACCTCGACCTCCACCGCGTGCCGACCGAGGAGTGGGAGGCCGACGTCCTGCGGGGCGAGCGCGTGCTGCGGCCGCTCCTGAAGGACCGGGGCCGGGAGCTCCAGTGGTTCCGCCACCCGTACCTGCACACCGGACGCTCCGCGGAGGTGCAGCACCAGACCGCCGCCTTCCTCGAGCGGCACGGCCACCGCGTCGCGCCGGTGACCATCGACAACAGCGAGTGGGTGTACGGCAAGGCCTACGCCACCGCCTGGAACCGGGGCGATCAAGACGTCCTGCGGCGCCTGGGCGAGGACTACGTCCGCTACATGCTCGACGTCGTGACGTTCTATGAAGGCCAGTCGCGCCAGATCGTCGGCCGGCTGATCCCGCAGATCCTCCTGGTCCACGCCTCCGCTCTCAACTCCGACTGGCTGGGGCCGTTGCTCGACGCGCTCGCGGCGCGCGGCTACCGCTGGGTCCGCCTCGAGACGGCCGTCGAAGACCCCGCCTTCCGGCACCCCACCGACGGCTACACCGGCGCCGGAGGGATCAACTGGATCCAGCGGTGGGCCATCACCGACCACCGCGACCGGAAGATCTTCCGTGGCGAGCCGGAGGTCCCCGACTGGGTCGCGGAGCTCGCCAATCGCCCCGAGCCTTCCCAAGACCACTGACCATCCCTCCGAGCACGGCGCCTCGGGGAGGTCCTGGCCCGCGTCAGAACGGATTCGTGGCAAACACCGAGAGCTCGGGCACGAAGCCGCGGTCGTCGAGGTCGAGAATGCCGACGATGGCGTCGGCGATCTCCTGGGGCCGCAGCTTCTTCGGCGACGCTTCCTGCTCCCGGCCGACCTTGGCGAAGAAGCCGGTCTGCACCTCGCTCGGGTTGACCAGCATCACGCGCACGTCGTGGCGGCGTAGCTCGTCGCGCCAGCACTCGGTCATGCCGCGCAGCGCGAACTTCGAGGCGCTGTAGGCGGTCGAGCCCCGGCCCCCGCGCAACCCCGAGGTCGAGGAGATGTTGATCAGGTGGCCCGAGCCCTGGCGGATGAAGTGCTTCGCCGCTTCGCGGGCCATCAGGAAGGCGCCGTAGACGTTGGTGCGGAACACGGCCTCGAGGTCTTCGAGACGGGTCTCGACCAGCGGCGCGAAGATGCCGAACCCGGCGTTGTTGACCAGGACGTCGATGCGGCCGTGGCGCTCGACGAAGTCGGCGACGGTGGTGACGGCGTCGGCCTCGACGCCCACGTCCCCCACGATCCAGTCGGCACCGATCTCCTTCGCGGTGCGGCGGAGCGTCTCCTCGTGGCGGCCGGTGATCGTGACGTCGGCTCCCTTGGCGACGAGCGCCGTCGCGATGCCGCGGCCGATTCCCTCGCTACCTCCGGTGACCAGGACCTTGGCGTTGTCGAGCTTCATGTCGGTTCTCCTCCCGGGACAGGTCTATCACGGAGGCGGGGGCGGGAGTCACCTGGGCGCTAGCGTGAGTCCGCACATAGTTGCGAATATGCACCTATTCTGGCACTCTATGGATGTCGTTCCATCAACCGCCGGGCTCGTCCCCGGCCAACGGACCAGGAGGTTTCCGATGAAGGCCCCGATGAAGGCTCTGACAAGCGGCATGCTCGCGCTGGCCCTCGCTCTGGCCATCCCCCTCGCCACCCAGGCGGCGGGGCCGGTACTCGATGCGCCGGTCGTCCAGTCCGCGGTGGTCGACGCGCCGGTGGCGGAGGTGCTCCCCTCTTCCGAGCAGCCGATCTTCGCTGCCCTCCAGGCGATCGACGCCAGAATCCCGTATTGCATCGACAGCGGGGTCCCCTGCCACCGAGACTCCGACTGCGTAGGTGTTTGCGCCCCCTACACGTGCATCTGCTACACGCACGTCAACTACACCCAGACCTGCGTCCTCTGCCCATGAGCCCTGCCGGCCTCGGCTTCATCCGGGGAGGAAGGTCCCAGGTGAGTTGAGGCCGGCTGCATCGAGGTGGGCCCGGTCACCGACTCCGGGCCGGAACCGTCGCGCCCCTCGCCGGGTCTATCGAGGCGAAAGGAGACCTCGATGACCAGCGAGCACACTCTGATGGACATGATGTTGGCGGGGGGCTGGGTGATGTGGGCCCTCCTGGCGCTTTCCCTGGCCAGCCTGGCGGTGACCGTCGAGCGTACCTGGGTGCTGCACCGGGCCCGGAGCCCGGTGGCCGATCTCGCCAAGGCGCTCCGGCGGACTCTGGCCTCTGCGGACGCTCCATCGGCCGCCCTCGACGCCGTGCAGCGCCTCGGCGGCTCCTCGGGGCGAGTCCTCGCCGCGGGCCTCCGGCGCTTCTCGCGCTCGCCCGCCCAGATCGAGGCCGTCATGGAGCGGCGGGCCCTGGGCGAGCTCCGGCGGCTCCGCAGGGGGCTCGGGGTCCTCGCCAGCACCTCCGTGACGGCGCCTCTCCTCGGCTTCCTCGGCACCGTCACCGGGATGATCTCGTCCTTCGGTGTCCTCGCCGACTACGGCACCACCAACCCGGGGCTCGTGGCCCATGGGATCGAGCAGGCGCTCATCACGACCGCCGCCGGCCTGGCGGTCGCCGTCCCCGTGCACCTGATCCACGGCCTCCTCTCGAGTCGGGTCGGCAGGATTGCGAGCGACATCGAGGACCTGGCCCACCTCCTCCTCGAGCTGCGTGAGCGCGATAGCGCCGGCGGCGCCCCGGCGAACCTTTCTGCGCTCGTTCGGTAGAGGTGGGCTGTTCTGGGCACGTGCTGGGCACGTGCCGGCCACTTCGAGGGTAGGCGTCAGCATGCCCGACGTCATGGCGCGCGAGGGCGTTCATCCCGAAACCCCGCGGGTGCCCTACACGCCGGGCTGGGACCTGGTGGGCGAGGTCGAGAGGCTCGGCCGCGGGGTTGTAGGTCGACAGCCTAGAGTGTGGTCGTAGGCGACATCCAGATTCCCGCAGACGAGAGGAGCCTGTCAGACATTCTCGTGGGGGGTGAGATCTCCACGAGGAGGATGCCGGTGACCAGGCGCCGGGAGAAGGATGCCATGGCGGCAGAGGTGCGGGAGAATGTGCCAGGGGCGTCGCGGGCTCAGCCCCGCTCCGGCGGTCTCGGCACCGATTTGCCGGTGCGGCTTGCCGCTATGGCCTGAGATACGTATACTAATCCACGAGGTACGTATACGCCATGAAGACCAAGCTCACGGTGACTGTCGAGAAGGAGCTGGTGCCGGAGGCGAAGCGCTTCGCCCGAAGCCGCGGGATCTCCCTGTCCCAGCTCATCGAAGAGGCTCTGCGCCAGGAGATGACACCGGCCGCCGAGCCCGGCTTCACCGCCCGGTGGCGTGGCCGCCTTCGCCCGGCGGAGCGCGACGACGAACGGTACGGTCTCCTGGCGGCCAAGTACCTGTGAGCTTTCTCCTCGACACAGATGTCCTGATCGACCTAGCCCTCGACCGCGCGCCGTTCGCCGAGTCCGCGGCGGCGCTCCTCGATATCCTCGAACAGCGGCCGGGATTCGCCTGGATCGCCTGGCATACGGCCTCGAACTTCTACTACCTCGTCGTCCCGGAGCGGGGCCCCGCCGGAGCGCGCCGTTTTCTGGCGGAGCTGACGGACTTCATCGGGGTCGCCCCGACCACCACAGAGAGCCTGCGAACGGCGACCGGCCTTCCACTCCACGACTTCGAGGACGCCATGCAGGTGGCGGCGGCGATCGCGTGCGGCGCCGAGCTCATCGTCACTCGGAACCTCAAGGACTATCGCTCCTCCCCGATCTCCGCCGTGAGCCCGCAGCAAGCGGTAGAGCGGCTCACCGGCTGAGGCCGGCGCTGTTTCGGCGGGACCTGACCACGCTGCTCGACCTCCTGCAGCAGCGACGGATCCGACCGCTCATCGCGCACCGCTTTTCTCTCCGAGGCGAGACGCGCGCAGGAGCTGCTCGAGATGGGCGGCGTGATCGGCAAGATCTCCCTGTTGCGGGGCGGATCGTCGTCCGAGCCCGGCGCTCCGCTCAACGTACCGCTCGTTCCCGCGTCGAACTTCCTCAGCGGCGGCGGGCGCGAGTACTCGCGCGACCATGGGACTCCCACCTGGGAGGGGCAAGCTACCCGCCGGCCCGATGCCCGCCCCCCGCTCCGCTCCTCTCGTCGCCGGCACCCTCCTCGCGCTCTTCGTCGCCGGCGGCTGCTCGGGTCTACTGCCTCCCGAAGCGCCTGGCACGCATCCGGGCACGCATCCGGGCACCCATCCGGACCGGGGTGACCCGCTCCGGCGCGGGGACTACGCCGCGGAGATCCGCCGTACGGCCATCCCGGCGAGCAGGAGAGCGAAGG
>CAZIIB010000109.1:0-8615 GCA_964539125.1 uncultured Thermoanaerobaculia bacterium
CAGACCTCATCGGCTCCGACCACGTTCAGGTAGGTGTCCTGCTGGCAGGCGAAGGAGGCGTCGGGGAGGTCCTCGGCGGTGGCCGACGACCGCACCGCCACCGGGAGGCTCGGGCCGTCGGGATCCCGGTCGCCACCCGCCAGATCCTCGTAGGCCGCCACGACGGCCCAGCCGATCTCCTCGGGAAGCTCCCCGGCCGCGAACAGCCCCCGGATCTCCGCCGAGATCCCCTCGAGCCCCTCGGAGTCCTCCGGCGAGACGCTGCCCGCCATCTCGAGGATCCGCTCTTCGAGCCCGTTGGCCGCGACGAAGCGGCGATAGGCCTCCGTCGTAACGATGAAGCCCCGGGGAACCTCGAACCCGCGAGCCGTCAGCTCGAGCAGGTTCTTGCCCTTGCCGCCGACCGTCGTCAGGGGTGCCTCGCCGCCCTCCAGCGGCAGGGTGTAGAGCGGCTCGCCGCCGCGCGTCAGCCCTCGGAGCTCACGATCGCTGGAGAGCACCACCGTCTGCCTTCCCCCGCGTCCACGGCCGCGGCACGATGAGCGGAGTCGTCCGGTTCCAGGCCACCCATTCCTCGCCGAATCTCGCCTTCAGGCCCGGCCACTCGAATCGCGGCAGGTACCAGTAGATGAAAGCAACCCAGAGGACCGGCACCAGGACGATGAAGACCACCGAGCCCAGGAGCACGCCGAGACCGATCATCACCGCCAGCCACCCGAAGTACATGGGGTTCTGGCAGTGCCGGTACGGGCCGAGCCTGCACAGCCGTTGCGTCGGGGCGGGCGCCTTGCCGAAGGCGTGGATCGCATGCCCGCGCCCGAACACCCGCAGCGTCCTGCCGGACCAGGCCATCCAGACCAGACCGAACAGGAAGAGCGGCGCAGCGGCCAGGGCGTTCACCCCGGTGCTCCCGAACCTCCCGATCCCCAGGCCTCGCTCGACGAGGACGACCACCGGGTACGACAGACCCGGCATGACGCCGAACACGATGACCACGGCGACCAGGTACCAACCGATCCAGCGGATTCGACTCACCGTCCACCTCCTCAGGTAGGTTGCTCTCCGTCCGAGGTGCCCGGCTCGGCCTCCTCCTCGCCGCCGGCGGCCGCCGGCAGCAGGGGGCGGAACTTGTAGCCGTACATCTCGTTGCCGTTGCTCTCCCGGCGCAGCCTGCGGATGACCATCGCCACCCTCAGGCCCGGCTTCACCCTCTCGCGGCTCACGTCTACGATCTCGGTCTCGATGTGGAGACCGTCGTCCAGGCGCACCACGCCCACGAACCGTTTGGGCAGGTCCGCGTACCCCAACAGCCGGGCGAGCTGCACCTGCTGCCAGCCGACCACCAGGGTTCCGGTGTGCGAGCACTCGTAGGGCGCGAGCTTGCGGCCGTGGCACTCCCGACAGGAGGAGCGGCGCGGGAAGAAGAGAGCGCCGCACTCCGTGCAGCGGGAGCCCTCCAGCCGGTAGCGGCCGCGGCGCTCACGCCAGCTCTTGACGGAGCCGTACGTCGCCGGGCGGTACATCTGGTCGCGGAATTCACTCATCGCGTCCTCGGCGCAACACGGTGACCGTGTTGTTGCTGTTGGAGCCGCCGCTGGCCTGGCAGATGCCGGTTCGGAGTGGCCGCTCGATCTGTCGTTCGCCGGCCTCGCCGCGCATCTGGACCACGGTCTCGATGACGCTGACCAGGCCCGACGAGCCCGACGCGTGGCCGAATGCGATGCTGCCGCCGTGGGTGTTGGTGGGATAGCGCCCCTCGAAGCCGTGACTCCCGGCCAGGACGCCCTGCCAGGCGGTCCCCCGGGGGTAGAGCCCGAGGGCCTCGAGCTCCATCATGACCATGGCCGGCGAGACGTCGGAGACCTGGAAGATGTCGGCCTCGCTCGCCGCGTCGAGCTCCGCCATGGCGAAGGCCTTCTCCGCCGCCGCCTGGGTGAGCAAGGAGTCCCCGAAGTCGGCCTCCGGGTCCTTCCAGGGATGGTGGAAGCGGTGCGGCAGGTAGGCGGACGCGCAGGCGTAGCCGAGCCCGTCCACGTAGACCGGCTCCCGGCTCGCCTCCTCCGCCCGCTCGGAGCTGGTGAGGATCACCGCGGCGGCCCCGTCGGCCCGCACGCCGGTCCAGAGAAGCTGGTTGTGGAGGATCTCCTGCGTCGTCGGCATCTTCTGGCCGTAGTAGAAGGACTGCGGATGCCGGCGGGCGAACCAGTGCCGATCCTCGATCCACTGGACCGCCGAGTCCCAGTTCTCGAGCCCGTACTTCTTGCTGTAGTGGAGGCTCATGAGGGCCAGCCAGTCGAGGTGAGTGAGGCCGAAGGCGTAGTCGTAGTCCGACTCCGAGCTCTGGGTGATCGCCTCGATGTACTCGTAGAGATCGCTGCCCTTCTCGAACCCGCCGGCCAGGACGGTCTCGCAGAGCCCCGACGCCACCAGCGCGTAGCCGTGGTAGAGGGCCATGGCGCCGCCCGCGCAGGCCCCGGAAAGGCCCGTGACCCCCGCCGGGTCCATGCCCACGGCGTCGGCGACCACCGGACCGATGTTGCCGGTCTCGGTCATGGACTCGCCGTGGAAGGCGACCACGCCTCCATCCAGATCCCGGGGGCTCAGGCCGCAGTCGTCCAGCGCCCCGAACGCCGCCTGGGCGAACATCTCCTTCCAGGACCGCTCCACGTCGTAGGCGACGTGCCGGGTGAGGCCCACGCCGACGATGGCCACCCGCCGGCTCATGGGGTGCTCCCCCCGATGTCTCGACCTGCTGGCATCTGCATTCGCATCTCGTGGCACTCTCCCCCTCTCGACCGTCACAGCCAGGCCGACAGAGCCTGCGAGACCTTCATGTACTTGCCCTCGTACTTCATCGCCGTGGCGTAGTCGACGAGGCGCTTGTCCTTGATCTGCTCGTCCACGGTGGGCGAGGTTCGCTGGTACTCGGTGATCCTCGGCGTCGTGGTCACCACCGTCACGTCCGCACCCGCGCCGAACCCGTAGGAGGCCAGGAGGATCTTCTGGCCGGGTTGGGCCTGGTCCAGGACGAGTCCCAGCCCGATGAGGGTGGAGGCCGATCCGACGTCGCCCAGCTCGTAGGCGAACAGGGCCGGCATGGTCTGCTCCATGCTGAACCCCAGGCGCATGGTCAACGCCACCGGCACCACGCCCGCGGGCTGCTGGAAGACCGCGAAATCGAAGTCCCCCGGCTCGGCGCCGTAGGTCTTCAGGAACCCCTGTACCGCGCGGCTCACGTGCCGGAAGAGGCCGATCCCCGACTCCAGCGCCGACAGCCCTCCGGAGCGGATGTAGCGCTCGCCGTCCAGGCGGAACCCGTCCGAGAGATCGCTCACCACGCTGTAGAAGGGCCCGATCTCGGCGATCGCGTCGTCGTCCGCCCGGCCGATGAGCAGGGCGCCGGCCGCTGCCGAGCCCAGGTACTCCTGGAACGTCCCCGGCGCCGTGTGGCGGTTCATGGAGTCGCTGCCCACGGCCAGGGCGCGATCGAGGGCGCCGCTCAGCACCATGGCCCGGGCGACCTGCAGGGCCGCCGATCCCGAGCGGGTCGAGAACTGGACGTCCAGGCACTCCATCCGCCGGCTCGAGCCCAGCGCCTCGGCCAGGATCGTCGACGAGGGGCGCGAGTCGTAGGGATTGGTGCAGGTGCCGAGAAAGCACCCGCCGATGCGCCGGTTCTCCAGGCTCCAGCGCTCGAGGGCCTGGCGCCCGGCCGCCAGCGCCATGGTCACCGTGTCCTCGTCCGGCGACAGGACGACCCGCTCGCTGACCAGGAGCTGCTCCTTGAGGATCTTGAGGGCGTTGTTGTCCCAGACCCCCAGGGTCTCCTCCACGGCGACCCTCGCCGGCGGGACGTAAGCCCCGTAGCTGAGCAGGCCCACCGCCTCCCCGCCCTTCACCGGGCCCGCGCCTTTCTCGTCTGCGCCCACCTCAGGCCTCCTCCTGTGAGCCCAGGGCCAGACCCACCGAGATGATCCGCCGCACGAGGGGCATCCGCACCGGGTCGAAGGTGACCTTCAGCCGGCGGGTCATGATCGCGGCCAGGGGCTTCAGGCGGCGCTGGAACAGGTCGTCGAAGACCTGCGGATCGCCCTGGATGTGGAAGGTCGGTTCGGCGGAGCCGTCCAGCTCGACCGTGCCGTCGCGGAAGGCGAGGCGGTAGTCGATGCCGTTGGTGACCTTGAACTGGAGGACCTCGCCCTGGAGCTGGCGGACCTCCGCCTCGCATCCGGCATCGCGGCGGATGCGCTCGATCATCGTCATGATGGTGCTGTCCAGTGACATGTCGCCTTCCTCGTCCTCCTCAAGCCGCGGCCAGGACCAGAACGCTGTTCTTGCCCGAGAACCCGAAGGTCTGCTGCACGATGCAGCGGACGTCGGCGGGACGCGGCTGGTTCGGTACGTAATCGAGATCGCACTCGGGATCGGGCTCCGACAGGTTCACCGTCGGCACGAGCACCTGGTGCTCGAGGGTGAGGAGGTTGGCGACCGCCTGCATGGCGCCGGCGGCTCCCGAGGCGTGTCCCATGATCGATTTCAGCGAGCTGACGGGCATCTCGTAGGCGTGCTCGCCGAACACCCTCTTGACCAGGTTGGTCTCCACCGTGTCGCCCAGCGGCGTCGACGTGGCGTGGGCGGAGAGGTAGTCCACGTCGCGCGGCTGGACCCCCGCCTGATCGAGGGCCCGGCGAATCGCCAGCGACGCCTTCTCGAGATCGGGGCAGGGCGCGGTCGCGTGGTAGGCGTCGGTGGTGGTGGCATAGCCCCGAATCTCCCCGAGGATCCGGGCGCCCCGCAGGAGGGCGCGCCCCCTCTCCTCGAGCACCAGCACCACCGCTCCTTCGCTGATCACGAACCCGTCGCGGCGGAGGTCGAACGGTCGCGACGCGTGCTCGGGGTCGTCGTTGCAGTGCGACAGCGCCCGGATGTTGTCGAACGCCTGGACCGTGGCGGGCTCGATGGGCGCCTCGGCGCCGACCGCCAGGACCATGTCCGCCAGCCCCCAGCTCACCGCCTCCATGGCGACGCCGATGGCGTCGTTGCCCGCGGCGCAACCGGTGGAGACCACCGTCGAGAAGCCCTGGGCGCCGCGCTCGAGCTCCAGGCGGCGGACCAGGGTGGCCGGGAACGCCTTGAGCCACCCCAGAGACGCGCCGTCCTCCTCTTCCATGCCCTCCGATCCGCCGGAGAAGAAGGCGGCGAGGGACGCCGGCGTGGGGCCGGTCGAGGTCCCGAGGACCACGCCGCAGCGGCCCGGCCCGAGCTCCTCCAGGTCGAGCTCGCTCTCCTCCAGCGCCATGTCTGCCGCGATCCGGGTGTAGACGTAGATCCGGTTCGGCAGCGCCAGCGAGTCGCCGTTCAGGTAGGGGGCGAGCTGGTCGTCCGCGATCTGGGAGGCGATGCGGACCTTCCTGCGCGAGGCGTCGTAGCGGGTGATCGGCCCCACGAAGCTCCGGCCCGAGGTGATCCCGGCCCAGAAGCGCTCCTTGCCCACGCCGGGGCTCGCCACCACGCCGACGCCGGTGACCACGACGCGCCTATCCATGGGCGGCGCTCCCTTCGTAGCGGGCGAGCACCAGCGAGCTGGTCCTGCCGGACAGGCCGAAGCCGGTCTGGAGCACCACGTCGATGGGCGAGACCGGGGCCGGCGCCTCGCGGACCTCCCCCGGAGCCGGCCCGGCGGCCCCGGCCGGGGGGATGCGCTGCTCCTTCAGGATCAGCGCGGCCGTGGCGGCCCGCAGTGCGCCCGCCGCTCCCAGGGTGTTCCCCACCGCCCAGGTGACGTTGGTCGTCGCGCCCCCGGCCGCGGCGTCGCCGAGCACCTCCCGGAGCGCCTCGTCCTCCCGGCGGTCGAGGTCGGGAAGACCGCTCGCGGTGGCGACCACGCAATCGACCACCTCGGGTGCCACGCCGGCCCTCGAGAGCGCCACCTCGAGCGCTCCGGCCGCGGAGCCGCCGCCGCCCGAGTAGCCGAGGATCTCGGCGTGGATCGGGCGGCCCCGGCCCTCGGCGCTCTCCAGGCTCTCCAGAACGAGGAAGGCCGCGCCTTCGCCCAGCACCATGTCGTCCGCCGCCTCCCCGGAAGGACCCGGCCCGGAGCCGTTGTGGAGGATGCCCGCCTCCCGGAGCTGGGCGAGCATGTAGACGTTGTAGGCGGAATCCGAGCCGCCGGCGAGGACGGCCCGCGCCTTGCCGTGGCGCACGAGCTCGAAGCCGTACCCGATGGCGTCGCTCCCCGCCAGGTCCAGGTTCAGGTGGGTGAAGGCGGGGCCGCAAATCCGCAGGGGAATCGTGATGTTGCCGATGACGCTGCCGTAGTAGGCGCTCATCGCCGCCGAGAACAAGTTCACGTGGGACTCGTGGCGGCCCAGGCTGAGGGGACCGGAGAACAGGCCGACCGCGAAGCCGATCTCCTCCCGCTCCATCGCGTCCTCGGCGTCCAGGCCGGCGCCCCTCAGTGCCTCCCGCGCGGCGAGAAGACCGTAGGTGGAGACGACGTCGAGATACCTGAGCTCCTTGCGGGCGATCCCCAAGGATTCCCGGTCGATGCTCTCCACCTCGCCCCCGAGCCGGTGTTTCATCCCGGGCCCGGCCACGGTCTCCAGCGGGCCGATGGCGGGCTCTCCCGAGAGCAGGCGCGACCAGAAGCTCTCCGCGCTCCCGCACTTCGGCGCCAGCACGCCCATCCCCGTCACGACCACTCGCCTCTCGCTCTCCATGGCGTTCGAACCGCCTTCAGGCGCGTCCCAGCTTCTTCCTCTCGAGGTAGTTCCCGATGTCCTGGAGACTCCGGAAGTTGTCCACCGTCACCTCCTCGTCCGCGACCTCGACCTTGAACTCGTGCTCGATGAAGGAGACGAGCTTGAGGACACCGATGGAATCCACCATCCCCCCGGTCAGGAGGTTGGCGTCCTCGGGAATCTCGTCGTCTCCAGCCTGCAGCTCGTCCTTGATGTAGGTCTTGATGGCTTCCTTCGGGTCGTTCATCGACTCGTCTCCTTGCAGCGTCACGATTCACCCGCTCTGTCGGACCCGGGCGGCCGCGGCCGCTTCGAGCCCGCAACGATCCAGCTTGCCGGTCGAGGTCCTGGGGAAGTGCTCCGCGGTCAGGATCCGGGCCGGGATGGCGAAGGGAGGAAGGAGCCTCGAGAGATGGGTCTCGAGGCTCCGCGGGCTGAGCGTCGATCCCGGCGCCGTGACCACGGCCGCCTCGATCTGCGCGGTGCTCTCGTCGCCCGCGACCAGGTAGACGGCCGCCTCCTCCACCTCGTCGTGGAGCAGGAGCGCGCCCTCGATCTCGTCGAGCTCGATCCGGAATCCCCGCAGCTTGACCTGTCGATCGCGCCGGCCGAGGAACTCGTAGTTACCGTCCTCGCCCAGGCGGACCAGGTCGCCCGTCCGGTAGGCGGACAGCTCTCGGGGAGGATCGGCCGATCGCCGGAGGAAGGCCTTCTCGGTCAGGTCCGGCCGCCCCCAGTACCCGGCCATGGTCGAGGGCCCGCGCACCAGGAGCTCGCCGGGCTCGCCGGGCGCCACCTCGTCTCCGTTGGCGTCCACCACGAAGAGCTCGGAGTTGGCGCAGGCTTTCCCGATGGACAGGGGCTTGTCGCCCAGCACGGCCTCGCGGGGGACGGGGTAGAAGGTGCACACGTTGGTCTCGGTCGGCCCGTAGAGGTTGCAGAACGAGACCTCGGGCAGAACCTCCATCAGCCACCGCAGGTGCTTGGTGGGGAAGACCTCGCCCGCGAACAGGACCGCGCGCAGGGCGCGGAGGTCGCGGGTGCCGAGGCGGCCCTTCTGAAGGAGCTGCAACAGGGCGAAGGGAACCGAGTACCAGACCGTGATCCGCTCCGCCTCGATCAGCCCGGCGACGCTGGCCGGGAACCTGGCCACGTCGTCGGGCACCACCACCACGCAGGCGCCCGCCGCCGCCGCGGCGAAGAGATCGAAGACGGAGAGGTCGAAGTGGAACGGCGCGTGGTTGCTCAGTCGATCCTCCGGGCCGACCGCAAACTCTCCCAGCGCCCACTCCACGAAGCTCAAGGCGCTTCGGTGGGTGTGCATGACCCCCTTGGGCCGGCCGGTGGAGCCGGAGGTGTACAGGATGTAGGCCAGGTCCAGCTCGGTCCCCTCGCTCCGCAGGCCGACCTGGGCCGGCGTCCGCCAGACCTCTTCCCAGGGGATCGAGCGCAGGCCCGGCTCACCGTCCAGCTCGAGGCCCACCAGGTACTCCAGCCCTCCGGCATCCTCCCGGAGATCCTGGACCTGTCGGCGTTTTGCCGGGCTGGTGACGAGGTGGCGGATGCCGCAGTCGCCGAGGATGAAGGCGAGACGCGACCGCGGGACCAGCGGGTCGATGGGAACGTACGCGGCGCGAGCCTTCATCGCGCCGTAGATGGCGACCAGGGACTCGAGGCTCTTCTCCAGGTAGAGGCCGACGCGCTCACCCGGTCGGACGCCGTTCTCCACCAGGAGCCGCCCGAGCCGGCTCGACCTCTGCTCGAGGTCCTGGTAGGTCAGGCTCTCTCCTGCGCAGCGCGCGGCCTCGCGATCGGGCGATCGGTGGGCGGCCTCTGCGAGAAGGTGAGGAAGCCGGAACGTCGTTGTCAACTGCT
>CAZIIB010000110.1:0-5451 GCA_964539125.1 uncultured Thermoanaerobaculia bacterium
CGGTGCTCTGAGACTGGACGACCGCGGTGTTCAGCGTCCTCGGGGAGTAGTCGAGCAGCTCGATGGACCCGACGTTCGTCGACGCTTCGGCGTCGAGACGGATCGACATGCCCAGCAGCGCCGGGTAGTCCTTGAACTGAGAGACGCTCTCCGGCCCGACGAGGTACGGTGTGGGGTTGGCGACCAGGAGCCGCTGAGTGCAGGCGACCAGGTACTTCCTGGCCGCTTCGAGGTTTCTGAGATCGGTGTAGTCCGAGATCTCGTAGGTGATGACGGCGTAGGCCACGACGACGTCGTTGCTCGTCAGCACCACGCGCTTCGTCCAGGTGAACAGGTCCGAGGGATTGATCATGGTGGAGTCCTCCGTCTACTGGGCCTTGATGATGAAGTAGAGGTAGGCGTTCTTCGGGCGGGTCTCGCGGCCGCCGGTCCCGCCGGTGGTGCCACCCGTCTGCGCCCAGTACGTGCCGGAAGCGATCTCGCCTCTGACGCCGGGGAACCGGCTGTACGAGTGCGTGTGCCAGGCGAACTCGTCCTTTTGGACGGAGCCCACCTGATCTCCGACGTCGTGGTCACACTGCATGTCCCTCCGCTCGCCGGCGTCCGGATCCCGGCCCGCGCCGCTGTCGACGCCGCGGACGAAACGGCCCCTGAGGTCGGGCACGAAGAACTGCTTCGCCGGATCGTAGTCGTGCGACTTGGGGCAGGCACCGAAGCTGTGCCCTACCTGGGCGAAGAGCTCCGGGTAAAGGCGTTGCGCGTAGATCGAGCCGTCGCAGAGCAGCCACCCGGAGGGCATGTCCTCGTTGGTCCACATGACGACGGAGCCGATGGGCAGGGCGGCCGCGGCGGCGGATTCGGGGCGCTTGGCTTCTTCGGCGGTTTCTTTCTTCTTCTCCATGACGGTTCCTTTCCTTTTTCGTCGGTTCTCGTTCGATGCGATTTGCCGTGTCTTCCGCAACAGAACACCGAGACCTCGGTGGCTACCTACGCCCGTGTTCTGCTTGACTCCGGTCGCTGTCGGGCTTCGTGCGGCCCGCGACCCACTGCGCGTTCGAGTCTCTCGATATCGGGTTGAGCAAAGGCGATGCCAGCTCTGTCTCCGATTTTTTCGAAACGTTTTTTGTGTCTGAGGTGTCCGTCGTGTCGGCCCACGTGATGTCCAGGTTGTCAGAGGTGTCAAACCTCCGAGACCTTCCTCGAGTGGGTGCCGACTACCTCTCGGCGACAGGGAGGGGTCGGGACCTGGCGACTCCCGAGGGGGTGCCTCCCGGGGAGCCGAGACCGTTCGGAGGGTGGGGCGGGGCTATGGTGCCGGGCCGCTCGCCGCGGCCGTCGTGTCGAACCGCACCGCGATCTCCTGGAAGGCGACGTCCTTCCGGAGCTCGGTCAGGTCCGGCTCGTTCATGACCTCGACCATGGGGTATCCGCCCGAGAGGGCGATCTCGACGGCGCGCAGCGCCTTGGCCTTCTCGCCGGCCAGTGTGAA
Source organism: uncultured Thermoanaerobaculia bacterium (assembly GCA_964539125.1). Taxonomy (GTDB): domain Bacteria; phylum Acidobacteriota; class Thermoanaerobaculia; order Multivoradales; family DATKCC01; genus CAVUBL01. The sequence continues at coordinate 1,490 of CAZIIB010000110.1, forward strand.
GACGAGGGTCGCCCGGTACGCGACGTCGGCGGACGCCGAAGCGAGCGGTCCAGCCGCGGCGATCTCTCGAAGCGCTCGCGCCGTCCTGCCCGACTTGGCCAGATACAGGGCCATCCGGCTGGCGAGCACCGGGTCGGGGTGGGCGGCGGTCATCTCCGAGCGCAGGAGCTGGATCGCCCGCTCGAAGCAGAGGGGGGCGTCTCTTCGCTTGCGGGGAACCTGGCGGTAGGCGTCACCCAGGTTGGCCCAGAAGAGGTAGTTGTTGGCGCCGAGCGCCCGTGCCTTCTCGAGGGCGGCGGCAGCCTCGTCGTAGAGTCCCTGGAAGTAGTAGGCGGTGCCCAGGTTCGAGTAGGCGCGCGCCGTGGGCCGGATGGTGATCGCCTTCTGCAACTCGGTCACCGCCTCGCCGTAGCGCCCCTCGTAGTGGAGCACGGCGCCGAGATTCCGGTGGAGGAAGGCGTTGTCGGGCGCGAGCTCGACGGCCTTTCGAAAGGCCGCCTCGGCCCCCCGGAAGTCGCTCTCCGCGGCCAGGACCCGGCCCAGGTCGCTCTGGATCTCCCAGCTCCGAGGAGAGAGCTTGATCGCCTGCTCGTAGAGGTTCTCCGCGAGCGGCAGGTCCCCTTTGTCCAAGGCGATCGCGGCGAGCCCCACGAGGACCTGAGGGTCGTCGGGATCGATCTTGCGCAGCTCCTCGAGCTCGGCCCTCGCCTCCTCCCGATCCCCCTCGGCGGTACGGATTCCAGCCCGGGCGACCCGAGCGTCCGTGAGCAGCGGATCGAGATCAAGAGCTCGCCGCGCCTGGGCGGCGGCGCGGTTCAGCCACACGCGGTCGCGATCCGTGTAGAACCGGCGCAGGTACGCGAAGGCGAGCCCGGCATGGGCGGGCGCGTACTCGGGAGCCCGCTCGATCGCCCTTTCGAAACAACGGGTCGCCAGGTCGAGGTAGCCTTCGCGGTCGTATCGGCCAAGTAGTTGCTCGCCCTTCGCGTAGAGCTCGTATGGGGTCTCGGGGAGGTCCGACGCCGGGGCCGCGGAAGCCGCCGGGCTGGTCGTCGGGTAAGGGGGAACGTCGGGCCGCACGAGGAGCGCACAAGCCGCCAGGACGGTGCCTCGAGCGAGAGAGGATCCCCACCGCCGGAGGCGTCCAGTCCATCTCCGGCTCCCCGTTGCCGGCCAGAGGTGGCGGAGGTCGGTCTCCAGAGACTCCGCGGTGGCGGGCCGATCCTCGGGCTTCTTCGCCAGGGCCCGGAGCACCACGTCTTCCAGGCCTTCCGGGACGTCGGCCCTCACCCGGCGCAAGGGCTGTGGCGCTGCGAACAGGATCTGCCGCACCAGCGCCGGCGTGGAGTCGCCGCCGAAGGGCCGGCGCCCGGCGAGCATCTCGTAGAGGATGACGCCGAGGGAGAAGATGTCGGCACGGCCGTCGACCGGTTCGCCGAGCGCTTGCTCCGGCGCCATGTACGCGATGGTTCCCGGGGCCGCTCCGTCGTGCCGGGTGAGGAGGTCGGTGCCCGTGAGGGTCGTTTCGTCGATCGCGCCCTCGACCTTGGCGATGCCGAAGTCCAGCAGCTTGAGGTGCCCGCCGTCTTCGATCATGATGTTGCCGGGCTTGAGGTCGCGATGGACCATGCCGGCATGATGTACGGCGGCCAGGATCCCCGCGAGCTGGCGGGCGAAGCTCAGGGCACGGTCGACGGGGAGCGGGCCTGCCGCCATCTCCTCGGCCAGCAGGCGTCCTGAGACCCACTCCATGGCGATGAAGTCGAGCCCCTGGTCGCTGCCCGCGGCGTAGACCGAGACGATCGCCGGATGGTGCAGCGCAGAGTAAGCTCGCGCCTCGCGCAAGAGGCGGCGGCGTTCGCGGGCGTCGGCCACCTTGTCGGGGTGAAGGACCTTGATCGCCACCGTGCGCCCGAGCTTGCGGTCGCGCGCCCGGTAGACCCGCCCCATGCCGCCGCTGCCGGCGAGTCCCAGGATCTCGTAGTCCAGAAGGGTCTCGATCGGCCTCGGGTCTTCCGGGGTTGCTTCGCTCGCTTCTTCCACGCCTCGGGGCCTCCGCCCCGGCCGGGATCCGTTCCGGCCGACCACCCCGGCCATCCTCCATCGCGCGCGAAGGACGCGGTCAGCGGTGATCGCACCGGGCCGATCTCTGGGCCGAGCCGCGGTCGTTAGTTTAGCTCTGGGAGAACGTCCGTTGCTCCGAAACCGTGCACATTCATCGATCTCGCTCCGGACGGGGCGAAGCGCCGTCCCGACCACGCGGAGATCGTGAATCGACCTCCGGCCGTCAGCGCCAGCGCCCCACGACCAGGCTGAGGTCGTCGGTCTGGAGGGCCTGGCCCTTGAAGCGGGAGATGTCGTCCAGGAGGTCGTTGCGGACGTCGCGGGCGGGGCCGGTCTTCGGGGCTCGGGAGAGAGCCTGGCGCAGCCGGTCGAAGCCGTAGCAATCGGTCCGGAAGTCGATGGCCTCGACCAGCCCGTCGGTGTAGAGGAGGAACAGGTCGCCCGGCTCGAGGACCGCGCTCTCCTCGGCGTACCGGCTCGGCAACCGGGTGCCCAGCGGCGGGGCCGGCGCTCCGAGCTCGGAGACCGTGCCGTCCGCGCGGCGCAGGAAGACCGGCGGATGGCCGGCGCTCGCCACCCGCAGGCGGCGGCCGGCGCGTTCGACCACGGCGATGGTGACGGTGACGAAGGTGCGGGCGCGCACCGAGGCGCGCACCATCAGGTTGAGCTTCTCCAGGACGGCGGCGGGGGAGAGGAGCTGCTCCTGGAGCACGTAGAGAGAGCTCCTCAACCCGGCGATCAGCAGGCCGCTCGCCACGCCGTGGCCCGCCACGTCGGCCACCACGATGGCGAAGGCGTCCTCGCCCAGGGGGATGTAGTCGTAGTAGTCCCCGCCCACCTCCGCCGCCGGAATGCAGGCTCCCGAGACCTCGATCCAGTCGAAGGTGGGGTCTCCGGCGGGCAACATGCTGAGCTGGATCTTGCGGGCGTCGGCGAGCTCGCCCCGCATGCGCTGGCGGTCCCGCTCCCGGCTCACCGCCCGGCGCCAGCGGTCGAGGAACTGGCTCCGGGCGGCCCCGGTCAGGCGGGCGCCGGCGAAGGCGGCCAGCCCGTTGGGCACCGCCAGGGCGGCGGCGTGGCGCAGCACCGTCGTGGTCGGCAGACCGTGGAGGATCTCCCAGCCCGCCGCCACGGCGACGAAGCCGCCGGCGAGGAGGGTCATCTCCGAGGCCCGGAGGCGCAGCAGCACCAAGAACGCCGGGAAGACGCCGGCGCAGAACACCAGGATCAGCGCGAGCTCGGTCCCCCAGAGGCCTGTCACCACGAGCTGCAGGACGACGAGCGTCATGAGCAGCGGCCGGAAGCTCCGCGCGACGAACGCCCGGTTGCGCACCGCGAACAGGGCCGCCAGGATCACCACGTCGGCGATCGAGGCCCAGGCCCTCGGGAGATCCTGCGAAGAGAGGAAGACCGCCAGGGTGACGAGGCAGGCGACCACGTAGCCGGCGAGCAGCCAGCGGGCGCGGAGCCAGTTGATGCCGTCGAGGTGTCGCTCGACGGCGAGGTGCTCCGGCAGGAGCATGAGCTCGTCGAAGGAACGGACGTTCATCGGCGACGGGAGGGCTGAGGCGGCGCTGCGAAGCGGCGCCTGGATCGCGGGCGAATCTACCACGGGAGACGATCGGCGGTCGGGTAACGTGGGGGTTCCGTGGATCGCCGAGCCTCCTCCTCAGCGCCCGACACAGCGGCGGTCGGGAGAACCCGTCGGTGGTCGCGGTGGGCCACGCTGGTGGCGGCCGCCCTGCTGGGGGCCGGCTGCTCCGCCGGCGGGCCCGCCCGACCGGTGAACCTGATCGTCCTGGTCTCGGATGCGCTTCGCGCCGACGCCCTGAGCTGCTACGGGGGCCGGGCGCGCGCTCCGAACCCGAACAGGTCACCGAAGATGTCGCCGAACGAGG
>CAZIIB010000110.1:5461-5698 GCA_964539125.1 uncultured Thermoanaerobaculia bacterium
CGCTCCGAACCTCTGCGCCCTGGCCGAACGAGGCGTGCTGTTCGAGAGCGCTTTCGCCACCGCGCCCTGGACCCTTCCCTCGTCGGTCGGGATCGGCACGGGGCGTTACCCGTCCGCCCAAGCCACCGGGCTGGAGGCCGGAGCCGCGGCCGGCATGGGCCGGCTCTACCGGGTGCCGGACAAGGAGCTGTTGCTGGGCGAGGTGCTCGCGGAGCGAGGCTACCGTGTAGAATGCAC
>CAZIIB010000110.1:5708-8584 GCA_964539125.1 uncultured Thermoanaerobaculia bacterium
AGAACCCCATCGCGCAACGCGCTCATCCCTTCCAGGGTTGGGCCGAAGGCGCCGAAAGGCCCGAGAAGACGGCGCGCACCCTCGCCGAGCTCGGTCCGCGAGTCGGCTTCGAGGATCGCGACCCGAGATACGAACGGCTCGCCTGGCTGCTGGATCGCCGGCTCCGGCGGCCGCCGCACCCCCAACCGTTCGCCCTGCTGCACTGGATCAACGACCCCCACGCCGCTCATCGTCGCGGGGCCCGGGATCGCCCGGGGCCGCCGGATCGAGACGCCGGTCTCCCATGTCGACCTCGTGCCCACCCTCATCGACCTGCTGAGTCTTTCGGCGCGGGACCGCGAGCGCCTGGGGCCCTTCGACGGCGAGAGCCGGGCGGGTCTGCTGGACGGCGGCCAGGCACGGCTTGCGCGGCGGGCGCTCTACCTCGCGAGCCCGGACCGACTCGCCGAGGAGGCGGTCATCGCCGGCCACTACAAGCTGATCCTGATCGGCGATCCGGGCGCCGCCGCTTTATCCCCCTTGTCCGGGTACAGATGACGCGGCCGTACAGCGATTGGCGGTGGAAAGTAGACACCCCCCGGGGTGGCTTCGAGCAGGCCGGCCTGCCCGCTCGGGATTGCCGGCGTGCCCAGGAATGGCGAAGTCCGGGCGACGGTTTCGCTTCTTGCTATGATCCGGCCTGAGGTTCATGCCGGGCCGCGGGCCGGAACGACCTAGCCGGGTGTAGCTAGGTCGTTTGCCTTTGGTGGCCGCACCCGATCCCGAGGAGAGCGAGACCGAGCCGATGGCGATTGCCGACGACACCACCGAAACCCAACCACCACAGCCGAGTGAGCGCAGGAAGGTCGAGGACGTGGTCGTCCGCTTCGCGGGCGACTCGGGCGACGGCATGCAGCTCACCGGCAGCCAGTTCACCGCCACCTCGGCGCTGGTGGGCAACGACCTCGCGACCCTGCCCGACTTCCCGGCCGAGATCCGGGCTCCCTCCGGCACCCTGCCGGGCGTCTCGGCGTTTCAGGTGCGCATCGCCGACTACGACATCCACACCCCGGGCGACGCGCCCGACGTGCTGGTGGCCATGAACCCGGCGGCCCTGGTCAAGAACCTGGGCGACCTCAAGCCGAACGGCGTGGTGATCGTCAACAGCGACGAGTTCAAGGAGCGCAACTTCAACAAGGCCGGTCTCGCGGCGAACCCGCTCGAGGACGGCTCTCTCGAGGCCTTCCGCGCTTACGCGGTGGAGCTCACCACGCTGACCCGGCGCTCCCTCGAGGACACCGAGCTCGACGTCAAGACCAAGGACCGCTGCAAGAACTTCTTCGCCCTCGGGATGGTGTACTGGCTCTTCAGCCGGCCGATGGAGAACACGGTGCACTGGCTGGAGCGGAAGTTCGCGCGCCGGCCGGAGCTCGCCGAGGCCAACATCCGGGTGCTGAAAGCGGGCTGGAACTACGCCGACATCCACCAGCTCTTCCAGACCCGCTACGAGGTCGAGCCGGCGAAGATGGAGCCGGGCACCTACCGCAACATCAACGGCTCGGAGGCCCTGGCCCTGGGACTGATCGCTGCCAGCCGCAAGTCGGGCCTCCCGCTCTTCCTGGGTGCCTACCCCATCACCCCGGCCTCGGATCTCCTGCACGCCCTGGCCAAGCGCAAGAGCTACGGCGTGACGACCTTCCAGGCCGAGGACGAGATCGCCGCCGTCTGCGCCGCCATCGGTGCGGCCTTCGGCGGCGCACTGGCGGTCACCGGCTCGAGCGGCCCGGGCATCGCCCTCAAGGCCGAGGCCATGAACCTGGCGGTGATGGTCGAGCTGCCGATGGTGGTGTGCAACATCCAGCGCGGCGGACCGTCCACCGGCTTGCCCACCAAGACCGAGCAGGCGGATCTGCTGCAGGTCCTGTTCGGGCGCAACGGCGAGTCGCCGCTGCCGGTGATCGCCGCGTCCTCGCCCCACGACGGTTTCTGGGCGGCGCTCGAAGCCTGCCGCGTGGCGGTCACCTACATGGTCCCGGTGGTCCTGCTCTCTGACGGCTACATCGCCAACGGCTCGGAGCCCTGGAGGCTGCCGCGGGTCGAAGACCTGCCGGACTTCGCCCCGACGATCCGGACCGACCCCGAGGGCTTCGACCCGTACCTCCGCCATCCCGAGACCCTGGCCCGGCCCTGGGCGCTGCCCGGTACGCCCGGGCTCGAGCACCGGATCGGCGGCCTCGAGAAAGAGGACGTCACCGGCAACGTCTCCTACGACCCGGCGAACCACGAGCGCATGACCCGCCTGCGGGCCGAGAAGGTCGCCCGGATCGCCCGCGGGCTGCCTCCGCTCGAGATCGACGGGCCGCCTTCGGGCGAGCTCCTGGTCCTCGGCTGGGGGTCGACCGAGGGCGCGCTCAAGGGCGCGGTGAGGAGCTTGCGCGGGCGTGGGGTCGAGGTCTCGCGCGCTCACCTGCGCTGGCTGAACCCGTTCCCCGCCAACCTGGGCGAGGTGCTCGGCCGGTTCGAGAAGGTGCTGGTGCCCGAGATGAACCTGGGTCAGCTCAGCCTCTTGTTGCGGGCCCGGTACCTGAAGGACGTGATCCCCTTGAGCAAGGTGCAAGGGCGCCCCTTCTTCCGCTCCGAGGTGGAGGAGCGGATCCTCGAGATCCTGGAAGCCGAGAGGTAGCGCGCATGGCAGAGATCGGAGCACCCACCCTGACCAAGAAGGACTTCCAGAGCGACCAGGAGGTGCGCTGGTGCCCCGGCTGCGGAGACTACGCCATCCTGGCCGCGGTGCAGTCGGTCTTCCCGGAGCTCGGGATCCCCAAGGAGAAGCTGGTGGTGATCTCGGGGATCGGCTGCTCGAGCCGCTTCCCCTACTACATGAACACCTACGGCTT
>CAZIIB010000111.1:0-8582 GCA_964539125.1 uncultured Thermoanaerobaculia bacterium
ACCGCAAGGCCCGCCCCGAGAAGGCCCACGAGCGGGACCCGTACGCCGGCGAGCGGGTGGCGGGCGCCGAGGAGGAGGACGTCTACCGAGCCCTCGACCTGCCCTGGATCCCCCCCGAGCTGCGCGAGGACCGCGGCGAGGTCGAGGCCGCGGCCGCCGGTCGGCTGCCGCGCCTGATCGAGCTCGGCGACCTCAAGGGCGACCTCCAGATGCACTCCACCTGGTCCGACGGCAAGAGCTCGATCGAGGAGATGCTCGAGGCCTGCGTCGAGCGGGGTTACGAGTACTTCGCCCTGACCGATCACTCGAAGGCCCTGGCCATGACCGGCGGCCTCGATGCCACCCGCCTCCGGGAGCAGTGGAAGGAGATCGACGAGATCGCCGCCCGCCACCCGGAGATCCACTTTCTCAAGAGCCAGGAGGTGGACATCCTGGCCGACGGCACCCTCGATACCGAGGACGAGGCCCTGGCCGGGCTCGACCTGGTGGTGGTCTCGGTCCACTCGCGCTTCGAGCTTCCCGAGGCGGAGCAGACCGAGCGCATCCTGAAGGCGGTGTCCCACCCGCGGGTCCACATCCTGGCGCACCCGACCGGGCGCATCCTGGGGCGGAGGAAACCCTACGCCTTCGACGTCGAGCGGGTGCTCCGCGCCTGCCGGGACCACCACGTGGCCGTGGAGCTCAACGCTCAGCCCGAGCGCCTGGATCTCAAGGACACCCACCTGATTCGCGCCCGCGAGCTGGGGATTCCCGTGGTGATCTCCACCGACGCCCACCGGGCCGTCGAGCTCGGCCTGATCCGCTACGGCGTGGAGCAGGCCCGCCGGGCCTGGCTCGAGCCCGAGAACGTGCTCAACACCCGGCCGCTCGAGGAGTTCCTGGCGGCCATCGAGAAGTGACCCAGGCCGCGGCCCGCGGGCACCCCCGGTCCGGGCGCCTGAAACGCTCCCTCCCCGATCTCGCCCTCGTCCTGGGCGCCGCCGCCGTCGGCGCGCGGGTGGCTTGGCAGCTCGCCGCGATCTCCTCGACGAGCCGGCGCATTCCCCAGTGGGACATGGCCAAGTACGGGCTCGACGGCGTGCGCCTCGCCCGGGCGGTGCGCCACCTCGACCCCCTCGCCTTTCTCTCCGCCCTCGACCACATGAGCCTCTGGCCCCCCGGCTTCCCGCTCCTCGAGCTCCCCGCCTTTCTCGCTTTCGGAGACGGCTACCGCGTGCCCGCGGGCTTGGTGGCGCTGCTCTTCGCCCTCGCCGTTCCGGCCGCCTTCTGGGCCGGCCGCGAGCTCGGCGGCCCGGAAGGCTCGATCGCGGGCGCGGTGGCGGCGGCCTCGTTCGCCGCCAGCCCCCTCTTCCAGGTCCAGGGCACCGTGGTGATGCTCGAGGTGCCGTGCGCCCTGCTCCTCTTCCTCGCGGTAGCCACGTACCTGCGCTCCCTGGCCGCGCCCGGGGAACCGGCGCGCTTCCGCCTCGCCTGCCTGCTCGCCACCCTCCTCTTCTTCACCAAGTACAACGCGGGCCTCCTCTGGCTCGCGCCGCTCCTCGCCAGCGAGGCCTGGTGCCGCTACGGCGGACCGGCCGGCATCCTCGGCCGTCTGCGCGAGATGATCCGGAAGGTCGATCCGCGGCGGCCCTGGCATCTCTTCGTCGGGCTGTACGCACTGCTGCTGCTGGCAATCCCGTTGACCGGCGGCTGGACCCTCCACCTCGGCGGCCACCGCTTCCCGGTCCGCTCCCTCGGCAACCCGGTCTACGTCCTCTACCTGGTGGTGGTGGCGCGGCTCGCCGCGACCCCCCGCCGCTCGGCGCGCCGGCTCCGGGAATGGCTCGCCGCCCTTCCCCCCCGCGCCCGGGCGCTCACCCTCTGGGTGGCCGCCCCCATCGCCCTCTGGATGCTCCTCCCCGGCCACGTGAAGGACTTCTTCAAGTTCGTGGAGAACCGCTCCTCGGGCCTTGCTCCCTGGAGCGCCGAGAGCCTCCTCTTCTACCCCCGCGCGATCCTCCACGAGCTCGCGCCCCACCCAGCCCTCGGCCTCGCGGCCCTCCTGATCGGCCTCGCGCCCCTGGCGGTGCTGCCCCGCCTCGAGCCTCGCCGCCGGGCGCTCGCCCTGGCGGTCGGCGTGGCGTCCCTGGCGCTCCTCGCCCACCCCTACAAGCTCCCCCGGTTCGCGACCGTCCTCGCCCCGGTCCTCTGGCTCTCGGCGGGCGCCCTCCTCGGCCGGATTCTCGCCGGGGCGGGCCGGGCCCTGACGACCCGGCTCGGAGCCCGGCTGGGCCCCGGCCTCCGCCGAGCGGCCCCGGTCGCGGCATGGGTCGCGTCGGCCCTCGCCCTCGCCGCCGCGGGGACGGTCGGCGTCGACCGGCGCGAGATCGTCGCCCAGTACCGGCTGCGGAGCGAGCCGCCCACCACCCGGCGTCTCCTCGACCGGCTGACCGACGTGGCGGCAAGCCGGCCCTCGAGCGCCCTCGCCGGCTACTGGAACGGCCTCAGCCCGGCGCTCGTCGAGTGGCATCTCGACCTGCGCCATCCCGAGGTCCCGGCCAGCCGCGCGCCGCGGGACGTGCACGTGGACACCCGGACGAGCGCGCCGCGGCAGGCGGTCGACCGCCTCGCCCGGCCCGGCGGACCGGCGGTGGTGCTGGTGCTCCTGCGCGAGCGGCGGCAGGCCCCGGCGCCCCCGGGCTACGCCCGGGAAGTCGCTTGGGTGCATCCCCTGCGGCGGGCGCTGGTCGCCGACCGCCGCTTCGTCCTCGACCCGCGCAAGGGAGCGAGGGTCGGCGGCTACCGGCTCTGGATCTTCCGGCGGCGGCCGGGGGATGTTCGCATCCGGTAACATGGCGACCCCGCCCGAGCCCGCACGACCCACGAACTCCGCAGAGGTACAGCTGATGACGCCGAACCGAGCCACTCCCCACCGCCTGGCCGTCCTCGCACTGGCCTTGCTTCCCGCCCTGGCGCTGGCCACCCTGCCTCCGCCGGCTCGGGCCCAGGACCTGGCCTCGTTCGAGGCGAAGACCACCGTCCACACCCTGGCCAACGGCTGGACCTTCATCATCGTCGAGCGGCCGGTGGCGCCGGTCTTCTCTTTCGCCACTCTGGTCGACGTGGGGGGTGCGCAAGAGGTGCCGGGGATCACCGGCATCGCCCACATGTTCGAGCACATGGCGTTCAAGGGCACGCCGGTGATCGGGACCACCGACTACCCGGCCGAGAAGAAGGCCCTGGCCGCGGAGGAGGCCGCCTATCAGGCCTATCAGGCGGAGCGCCTCTCGAAGCACCCGGACCCGGACAAGCTCGCGGCCTTGGAGACGACCTTCCGCGAGCGCCAGAAGGAGGCCGAGAAGTACGTGGTGCAGAACGAGTTCGACGACGTCATCGAGCGCAACGGCGGGGTGGGCATCAACGCCTTCACCGCCGCCGACGTGACAGGCTTCTACTACTCGCTGCCCGCCAACAAGGTGGAGCTCTTCGCCTACCTCGAGTCCGAGCGCTTCCTGCACCCCGTCTTCCGCGAGTTCTACAAGGAGCGCTCGGTGGTCCAGGAGGAACGGCGGCTGCGCACCGACTCGAACCCCATCGGCCGGCTGGTCGAACAGTTCCTGACCACCGCCTACGAGGCTCATCCCTACGGCCAGCCGGTGGTCGGCTACCCGAGCGACCTCGCCTCGATCACCATCACCGACGCCCAGAACTTCTTCGACAAGTACTACACGCCGTCGAACATGACCACGGCGATCGTGGGCGACGTCCACGCCAAGGACGTGATCCCGCTCCTCGACGAGTACTTCGGCCGTATCCCGGCGCGCCCGGACCCGCCGCCACTGCGCACCGTCGAGCCACCGCAGATCGCCGAGAAGACCGCGATCCTGAAGGAAGCCTCCCAGCCCTTCTACCTCGAGGGCTACCACAAGGGCTCCATCACCTCGCCGGACGAGGCGGCGTGGACCGCCATCGACGACATCATGACCAACGGCCGGACCTCGCGGCTCTACCGCACCCTGGTGCGCGACAAGAAGATCGCCATCAACGTCCAGTCCTTCACCGGCTTCCCCGGCGACAAGTACCCGAACCTCTGGTCGGTGCTGGCGGTGCCGGCCCCGGGGTCGAGCGACGAGGAGGTGGCGAAGGTGATCCACCAGGAGCTCGACCGGCTGAAGACCGAGGACGTCACCGACGAGGAGCTGGCCCGGTTCAAGACCCGCGCCAAGGCCGACCTGATCCGTCAGCTCGGCTCCAACGAGGGCCTCGCCCAGCAGCTCGCCGACTACCAGCGCCTGTTCGGCGACTGGCGCGAGCTCTTCCGCTCCATCGACCGCCTCGACAAGGTGACCAAGGCGGACATCCGCCGGGTGGCCGCCGCCACCCTCACCCCCGAGAACCGCACCGTGTCCGAGATCGTCTTCGCCCCGCCCCAGAGCCCTCCCGCGGGCGCCGCGGCCGGCGTCGGCGATCACGGCAGCCCTGGCGGGCGGGGCCGTCCCTCTCCCCCCGCGGGCGGTACTCAGGCAAACGGACAGGGACGTTGACCGACCCCAGGGAGACCGAGATGAACTCGCGACCGAAGCCCCTCGCCCTCGCCTCTCTCGCGGCCGGCCTCGTCCTGGCCGCCGCCACCCTCCTGCCCGCGCCCGCGCCGGCCCAGGTCGCGCGCCCCGAGCAGATCCACTACCCGCCCCTGCCCGCGCTCCACGTGCCCCAGCCCAAGCGGGTGGAGCTGCCCAACGGGATGGTGGTCATGCTGATGGAGGACCATGAGCTGCCCCTGGTCCGCGCCACCGCCCTGGTCCACACCGGCGACCGCCTGGAGCCGGCGGACAAGGTGGGCCTGGCGGGCATCACCGGCACGGTGCTGCGCACCGGCGGCACCGAGACGATGGGTCCGGACCAGCTCGACGACTACCTGGAGAACAAGGCCGCCGTCATCGAGAGCAGCATCGACGAAGACCAGGGGAGGGTCAGCCTGAGCTGCCTCAAGGAGGACTTCCCCGACGTCCTCGAGGTCTTCGCCGACGTCCTGCGCCATCCCGCCTTCGATCCCAACCGGATCCAGGTAGCCCTGAACGCCGCGCGGGCCCGGGTGGCCCGCCAGAACGACAACCCGCAGTCGATCGTCTTCCGGGAGCTGCGCGACGTGGTCTGGGGCGCCGATTCGCCCTACGCCCGCACCCCCACCTACGCGACCCTCGCCAACATCGGGCGCGACGACCTGGTCGCCTGGCACCAGCGCGACTACCACCCGAATCGGGTGGTCCTCGGGCTGGTGGGCGACTTCGACTCCGACAAGGCCCTCGATCTGGTGCGCCGGGCCTTCGGCGACTGGGCCCGGGGCCCCGCCGTCGAGCCGGTCCCGGAGCACCTGCCCGATCACGCGAGCTCCGGGGTCTTCGTGGCCGAGAAGAGCGACATCAACCAGTCGAACATCGCCATGGGCCACCTGGGCATCCTGCGCTCCAACCCGGACTTCTACGCCGTCGAGGTCATGAACGAGATCCTGGGAGGCGGGGGCTCCTCGCGCCTCTACCGCGAGGTCCGGACGAAGAAGGGGCTGGCCTACGCCGTCTTCGGCCGGGCGGGCAGCGACTGGGACCACCCCGGACTGACCCTGCTCTTCACCACCACCAAGGTGAGCACCACGGGCGAGGCGATCGCCGCCCTGCTCGAGGAGGCGAAGGGCATGGTCAGCCGCCCGCCCACCGAGGACGAGGTGGCCAAGGCCAAGCAGACGATCCTCGCGTCGTTCGTGTTCCAGGTCGACTCGCCCCAGGCCCTGCTCCGGCAATTCCTGACCTTCGAGTACTTCGGCTATCCCCTCGACCGCCTCGCCGAGTACCGGAAGAAGATCGAGGCCGTGACCACCGACGACGTCCGCCGGGCGGCGGCCACGTACCTGGAGCCACAGAACTTCTCGATCGTGGTGGTGGGCCCCGCCCAGGGCCGGGACTCCGACCTCTCGGAGTTCGGCCCGGTGAAGCCCCTCGACATCTCGATCCCGCCGCCGCCCGCCCCACCGCGAGGAGCGGGCGGCCCGGAGACAGGCCACCCCTTGTAAGAATTACCAGCTGCGGGAGCCCGACGGCCGTGGGATGCGCCCAGCGTAGGAACCGGAGGCCGACGAGCCCCGTCCCACGGGAATGGCACGGCCCTTGCTCCTCAGCTCACCCGGAGGGAGCCGATGCGAAACGCCGAGCGAGCTTTCGGGTCTGCTCCACGGTTCGAAGCTTGATTCCCATCGGGCGGCTGGAACGGCCGCCCTCTTCTTTCTCACCGTCACCGGGGAGCGGCGGCGCCGGCCGCCGGCTCCGTCGTCAGTGACGCAGGGGACTGGATGACCGACACAGCACGAGGAGGTTCCGAGGTCGACGAGCGGCTCGCCGGCTGCCTGCGGCTGGCCTCGCAGATGAGGGTCCTGGCCGAGTTCTATCCCGGGGTGGTCCACGACCTGAAGTCGCCGCTCAACGCGCTGGTGGTGAACCTGGAGCTGCTCAAGGCCTCGCTCGGCGAAAGGCCGGACGTGGAGCGCCAGAGGCGCTATGTGCGAATCCTCGACGAGGAGCTCGCGCGGCTCAACGGCGTGATCGAGAGGCTGCTCCCGGCCGCCGCGCCGCCCGGCGACGCGCCGGGCCGCTTCGATCTCCGGCAGGTGATCGGCGAGGTCGAGGCCCTGCTCTCGCCCCGGGCGCGCCTGCAGCGAGTGACCGTCGAGGTCACCCTGCCGGGCGGACCCTTGATCCTCGATGGGTGGCGCGGTCGGGTCAAGCAGGCGCTCCTCGCGCTCGCGCTCAACGGCCTGGAGGCGATGCCCGAGGGGGGCACTCTCGCCATCGTGGCCGCCGCCCACGACGCCGAGGCGGCCGTCTCGGTGACCGACACGGGCCCCGGTCTGCCGGAGGAGCTCGGCGATCGGGCGTTCGACCTCTACGCATCCACCAAGCACGGGCACAGTGGGATCGGGCTGCCGGTCGCCCGGGCAGTGGTAGAATCTTCTGCGGGTAGCCTCTCGCACTCCCCCGCCCGGGGCCGCGGCTGTCGCTTCGATCTGACCCTCCCACTGGCCGCGATGACGACTCAGGAGCGCTGATTCTTCATGCCCCACGCACTCGCAGTCGACGACGACAAGAACTTTCTCTCCGCCCTCGACGAGCTCGCCTCCCAGGTGGGGTTCGAGACCACTACGGTGACCACTCTCGCGGAGGCCAAGGAGGAGTTCTCGAAGAGCATCCCGGACGTCGTCCTGATGGACCTGGTGCTGCCCGACGGCAGCGGCTTCGAGCTGCTCAGGGAGCTCGACAGCGCGGCCGCCTCCACCGAGGTCATCCTGATCACCGGCCACGCCAGCGTCGACAGCGCCGTCGAGGCCCTTCGCCTCGGCGTCACCGATTTCCTGCTCAAGCCCATCGACGTGGAGCGGTTGCGCCGGATGCTGATCGAGATCGCCCGCTCGCGGGAGTCGCGCCAGCAGATTCAGGAGATCGAGGAGGAGGTCAAACGCCTCGGGCGGTTCGGACCACTGCTCGGCTCCTCACCGGCCATGCAGCGGGTCTACCGCCTGATCTCCCGCGTGGCGCCGACCGACGCCACCGTCCTCATCACCGGCGAGAGCGGCACCGGCAAGGACCTGGTGGCCCAGACCATCCACCATCTGAGCCGGCGGCGCAAGAGCGAGTACCTGCCGCTCAACTGCGGCGCCATCTCTCCGACGCTCATCGAGAGCGAGCTCTTCGGACACGAACGGGGAAGCTTCACCGGGGCGCAGAAACGCCACCAGGGCTTCTTCGAGCGAGCGAGCGGCGGAACGCTGTTCCTGGACGAGATCAGCGAGATGCCCCTCGAGCTCCAGGTCAAGCTCCTGCGGGTGCTCGAGACCGGGGAGATCATGCGCATCGGCGGCGACCGGCCGTTCGAGACCGACGTTCGCGTGCTCACCGCCACCAACCGCAGCCCCGAAGGGGCGGTGCGGGAAGGCCGCCTGCGCGAGGATCTGCTCTACCGCCTCGAGGTGTTCCCGATCCACCTGCCACCGCTCCGGCTGCGAGGGCGGGACCTCGAGAACCTGGCCGATCACTTCCTCCAGGTCCTCAACAAGGGAGAAGACACCGACAAGACGTTCAGCGCCGAGGCGATGAAGCGCCTGCGCGGTCACGACTGGCCGGGCAACGTGCGCGAGCTCAAGAACGTCGTCCACCGGGCCTTCATCATGGCCGACGACGTCATCGGAGCGGAGGAGGTCCCGTTGGGGGCCATGACCAACGAGCCGGCACCCTCGGGGCCGGCCATCCACGTCGCCGTGGGCTCGTCGATCGCCGAGGCGGAGAAGGCGCTGATCCTGGCGACCCTCGAGCAGTACGAGGGCAACAAGAAGGAGGCCGCAGACGTCCTGGGGATCAGCCTCAAGACGCTGTACAACCGCCTCAACGCCTACAAGGAGGAGAAGGACGAGGAGACGGTCGGAGCCACCGGCTGAGGCGTTGCGCGAGGCCCCCTTGAGGAGCTTCGAGAGCCGAAGGTATACTGACCCCGCGAACGATCCCCGACGAGCCCATCGCCCGGTCGCCCGGCGGCCAAGCCGACCCGCACCGGCATCCCGA
>CAZIIB010000112.1:0-8570 GCA_964539125.1 uncultured Thermoanaerobaculia bacterium
ACGACTGGGACGTGGCCGCCGGCCACGTGCTGGTGACCGAGGCCGGCGGCCGGGTCACGAGGATCGACGGCTCGCCGGTGGTCTACGACGGCTCGGGGCAATCGCTCGCGGGCAAGGGGATCGTCGCCTCCAACGGCGGCGTCCACGACGCGGCTCTCGAAGCCATCGCGGCCGAAAAGGTCGTCTGGTAAGAGATCAATCCTTCTTGGCCTTGGCGAAGGCGTCGGCCAGGGTGCCGAAGCCGGCGGCTTCGCCCGTGCGGGCGGCGTACTCCTCGGCCGCCCGCTCGGCCCCCTCGTCGGCGGGCGCGGCGAGGGAGAGCGAGATCCGTCGCCGGTCCGCCTCGACGCTCAGCACGCGCACGGCCACGTCCTGGCCGAGCTCGACCACCTCGCGCGGGTGGGAGATGCGCCGGCCGGGGGCGAGCTCGGAGACGTGGACCAGGCCTTCGAGGCCGGGGGCCAGCTCGACGAAGGCCCCATAGGACTCGAGACGGGCCACCCGGCCGGCGAACGTCTCGCCCTCCGGGAAGCGCTCCGCGACGCTCTTCCAGGGGTCCTCCTCCAGCGCGCGCCGGGAGAGCGAGATCCGCCGATCGCCGTCGCGCTCCTCGATCTTGAGCACCTTGACCTCGATGGCGTCCCCCGGGGCCACGAGCTCCGACGGGTCCTCCACCCGGCCGTGGGCCATCTCGGAGACGTGCAGCAGGCCCTCGATCCCGCCCAGGTCGACGAAGGCGCCGTAGCTGGTGACCGAGGTCACGGTGCCCCGGACGACGGCGCCCTCCGAGAGGCGCTCGAGCGCCTCCGCTCTCCTCTGGCGCTCCTCGGCCTCCAGCAGGTCGCGGCGCGAGAGGACGATGTTGGGCCGGCCGCCGCGCCCGGACGTCTCGAAGCGGTGGACCAGGAACGTGAGGCGCCGGCCCACGTAGGGTGCCGCGTCCTCCACGTAGCGCAGCTCGAGCTGCGAGATCGGACAGAAGGCGCGCAGGCCCGAGACCGTGACCTCGACGCCTGCCTTGACCACCTCGGTGACCACGCCCTCGACCGGGATGCCGTGGGCGTGGGCCTGGGAGATCTCCTCGATCGCCACCGCCGTGCCGCCGGCGCCCAGGCCGGCGCCCGCCCCGGGCCTGACGCGGAGCACCAGGCAGCCGCTCGCCTCATCCCGGCCCGTGACCAGGGCCTCCAGGGTGTCGCCCACCGCGACGGTGAGCTCGCCCTCGTCGTCGGTCAGCTCGCCGAGGGCCACCATGCCGTCGGACTTGGCGCCCAGGTCGACGAAGGCGGCCTCCTCGCCGATCGAGAGGACCCGGCCGGAGACCTTGGTGCCCGGCGCAGGGTCCTTGCCGCCGCCGGCCGCCGCTTGCTCGCGCTCGAACTCGGCGAGGATGGATCCGAAGTCACGGGTTTCGTCTTGGTCCGGCATCGCCTCTCCATTGTAGTGCGGCGATCCACGCGAGATGAACGGTCACCGGCCACGGCCGGCCGTGGAGGTTCGAGCTACCAGCGCACCAGGGTCGCGGCCCAGTGGAAGCCGGCGCCGAAGGAGGTCAGGAGCAGCAGGTCGCCGGGGCGGAGGCGGCCGGCGTCCCGCGCCTCGGCCAGGGCCAGAGGCACCGAGGCCGACCCGGTGTTGCCGTACTCCTGGACGTTGACGAACATCTTCTCCCGGGCGACCCCCAGGGCCTTGCCCACCGCGTCGATGATCCGCAGGTTGGCCTGGTGAGGGACGACGAGGGCGACGTCGGCGAGCGTGCGGCCGGCCTTGGCCAGGACCTGGCGCGAAGCCTCGCTCATCCGGCCCACCGCCTCCCGGAACACCTCCCGGCCCTTCATGACGATCGAGTCGTGGGCGCTCCGGGGGCCGTGCAGGGTGTGGAAGGGGATGCGGGTGCCGCCGGCCTCGAGCGTCAGGATGCTCCAGCGGCTGCCGTCGGTGCCGGCGACGGCCGCCACGAGCTCGCCAGGCCCGGTCGTGCGGCTCACCACCACCGCGCCGGCGGCGTCGCCGAAGAGCACGGCGGTCGAGCGATCGTGCCAGTCCATCAGGCGCGAGAGGAGCTCGACGCCCACCACCAGCACTCGGCGCTGGCCGGAGAGCACCCGCGAACGGGCGACGTCCAGGGCTTGAAGGAACCCGGCGCAGCCACTCCCGGCGAGGTCGTAGGCCGGCACCTCGCGGGCGCCCAGGCGGTCCTGGACGAAGGCCGCCGTGTCCGGGATGTAGACCTCGGGCGTGTCGGTGGCGACGATGATCTCGTCGAGCGCCTCGGCCTCGAGACCGGCGTCGGAGAGCGCTTTGCGGGCGGCCTCGACCGCCAGTGAGGCGGTGGTCTCCTCAGGCGCCGCGATCCGCCGCCGCTCGATACCGGTGCGCGAGCGGATCCACTCGTCGCTCGTGTCGACGTACTCGGACCACTCGTCGTTCTCCATCACCCGCCGGGGCACGTAGGCTCCGAGGCCCACGATCCCCACGCGCGGCGTCGGAGCCGCCTCCGGTGTCTCATCCATGGGCCGGGATTCTACCCGCGGCGAAAGAAAAGCGGGGCGGCGGGCTGGCCCGCCACCCCGCGAGGGGAGACACGAGTCGGTGCGCCCTTCAGGGCGCGGACTGGGAGTCCTCGGAGCAGTGTCCGGGACCGAGGATGCCGTTGTTGTACATGTCGAGGATGCCGGCGTAGCTCAGGAAGTCGGGGCGCGGCGGCTTGTTGCCGTGGAGCGCTCCGATGTCGGCCGGCGTGTAGCTCTCGAACAGCGCGGTCGCCTGGTTCCAGGCGTCGAGCACCTCGGCCGGCGCCGAAGCGCCGTTGAGGAAGTTCAGGCTCGCCGCGATGTAGGCGTGGGCCAGGATGTAGTAGGCGTTGCCACCCTGCGGCGACCTCCAGAGCACCTGGTAGTACGTCTGGCCGCTCAGGAAGAACGGCGTGTCGGAGCCGGAGGGTAGCTGGGCCCACGTGTCGTCGTAGGGCGCCGGCCCGTGCAGCGAGTGGGTCTTCCAGTAGCCCGGGGTCAGCGTGCACCCCTGGCCGCACGGGACGTTCACGGTGACCGTCCAGCTGTCCTCTCCGGTCGCACCCGTGTCGTTGGTCTCGAACGAGGCGGTGTTGTCCACCTGGTTCTCGCCGCAGTCGTCTGGATCGGAGTACGGCCCGACCCGGTGCGAGTAGTTGAAGGTCGCCGGCGCGTCGGCGGCGCACACGGTGCCCAGGGCACCGGCCAGGCTGTCGGTGACGTCCACGCACTCGTCGATCATGTTCGTGGGCGAGCCGAAGGTCACCGGGTAGGTGCCGGAGAAGTCACTGGTGCCGGTCGGGGTGACCGTACCGTCCGCGGCGATGGCGACGTTCTGAAGGGTCGCGGTCGCCGTGTTGGTCCCGTCCGCGCCGCTCGGCAGGTCCGCGCTGTAGCTGCAGTGGAGCGAGCCGCCCGCGGGCACCACCAGCGCCGGACAGTCGACCGTCCCGACGACACCGTCCACGCTGTCGCCGACACCGGTCAGGTTGGCGGCCCGGGACGGATGGTTGTTGGCGATCCAGATGTCGCCGGAGACCGCCCAGTTGCTGTCGGCCGCCGAGGCGTCCACCATCACCTGGTAGTTGACCGAGAACGTCTGGCCGGGGCTCAGGGTGAGCTCGGTCTGGTCCGCGGTCTTGTCGATCGTCCAGCTCCAGGTCCGGTCGAAGGTCGTGGTGGCGTTCTTGGTCACGTCGAGGCCGTAGCAGCTCACCGTGACGCTCGCGTCGTCCGACTGGCCGGTCTCCACGATGGTCGCGACGTTGGCGTGGCTGCCCGCGTCACGGCCGCACAGGAAGGTCACCTCGTAGGTCCAGGAGGCGTCGTCGCTCACCGGACCCCAGCTCATGCCGTTCGAATCGGTGACGTTCACCTGAGCGTTCACCTGGGTGGTCGGTGCGCCGAAGGTCACCGCGGCGTCGGCCGAGTCTCCACCGACGATCCCGCCCGGG
Organism: uncultured Thermoanaerobaculia bacterium; assembly: GCA_964539125.1. Taxonomy (GTDB): domain Bacteria; phylum Acidobacteriota; class Thermoanaerobaculia; order Multivoradales; family DATKCC01; genus CAVUBL01. The sequence goes on from CAZIIB010000112.1 coordinate 3,968, forward strand.
TCGGTCGTCACGACCGCGGTGTTCGTCCGGTTGCTGCCGTCCGGCAGCGGGCTCGAGTAGCTGCAGACGAGCTCGTCGCCGGAAGCCATGACGTACGGGAAGGAGACGCCGCAGTCGACCGCCACCGCACCGAAGCCGCTGATCGTGTCGCTGACCCCGGTCAAGGTGGCGTCGAACGGCGTGTCGTTGATGATGGTGATCGTGCCGCTCACCGCCCAGTCACTGTCGGTGAAGCCGGTCTTGTCCACGCTCACCATGTAGCCGGACGTTCCGGTGTCGCCGTTGAAGAGCGCCCAGGAGGCCGGGCTCACCGACTTGGTGATGTCCCAGTGCCAGGTACGGGTGAAGGTCGTGTCGGCCGTCTTGGAGGGGTCGAGCTCGTAGTCGTAGCAGACCTCGATGTGACTGATGGCATAGGGCTGGTCGTTGTTCGGGTTGATCGGCGAATGGAGCGCGGTGTCGCCGCTCGACTCCGGCACGTAGGTGTAGACGTTGGCGTTGGGACCGCCCTTGACGATCACCGCGTCCAGCTCCAGGTCCGAGGTCCAGTCGAAGTAGGTGCCGTCGCTCGACAGGTCGAGCGTGTGCATGCCGTCGGGGAAGCCGTAGCTTCCGCTCGGCGGGGGTTCCGGCTGCGGCTTCCAGCCGAAGTCGTAGCCGCGGTCCGCACAGGTGGGGTTGCCGGGGATCACCTCCGGCACGACCCCGTTGCCGCTCGGCGGGCCGGGAGTTGCCTGAGCGAAGGCCGCCGGCGCCGGCGCGAGCACGCAAAGCACCACAAGCGATGTAGCTGCGAAGATTTCAAATTTCATCTTTCCACTCCTTGATATCAGCAGAGGCACTCTGGATATGACCATGCACTTCACCAACCTGAGATAAGGCTACGGCGGGAAGAGCCGCCGATCAATCCGGCGGATGCAGGGTTCTACGCCCCTGCGGTGAGTAGTGCAAATGAAGGGGGAGATCTACTGAATTCGCAGTATTCCGGTGTTCAGACCAGGCGGTCGCGGAAGGCGCGGCCCACCGCCTCGACCTGGCTGTGCACGCCCAGGGTCTCGAGGATTCGCTGCACGTGGGTTCGGACAGTATGCACGCTGATGCCGAGGGCTCCTGCGATCTCGTCGACGCTCGCTCCCCGGGTGAGGAGACGCAGGACCTCGGTCTGGCGGGGAGTCAGCTCGGCGGAGGGCATGGGTTGCTCCTCCGGAGTGAGGCTACCCGGGACCTCGCCCCGGGCCAGGATCCGCTCGATCGCCTCGTCGGCCTTGCGGCGGCGCAGCACCGGGCTGAGGAGGTAGACGATGCCGTGCTCCTCCGGGTCCTGGCCGAGCACCACGATCACGTGCACGGCGAGGCGCAACCCCTCCCCCGAGGCGTTGCGCACCGAGATCTCGAACGAGCTCACGGGCTCCCGGAGCGCGATCATCTGCCAGAAGCCGGTGGCCCGGTCGGCGAGGCGGTTGCCGAAGACGTCGCGGGTCTCGAGGAGCTCGAAGAGGGGCTTGCCCACGAGGGACTTGCGAGCCGAGTAGCCGAGAAGACGCCGCGCAGGGCGATTCATCGCCAGGATCCGGTTGTCGCGGTCCACGGCGACCGCCGGGCCCGGCGCCTCCCTCGCGATCTCGGGGACGTTCATCGGCACATCCTCCACGGGCTCGCGCTCCCCTCATCCTATCAAGTTCTGGGACGAGGAGCCCGTGCGGCCGAGTACCGCGGCCGCACGCAGCCCTATCCGGAGAAGAGATCCACCGACCCGGCGACCACCTCGGCGATCCGCTCCCGGGTGACGAGACCGATCACCGGCCGGTGGTCGCCCTCCGCCCCCTCCGACTCCACCCCCTCGGTGACCACCGCCACGCCGGCTCCCCTGCGCCCCATCCGGGTCACCAGCTCGAACAGGGTGTCGCCCCCGTCGGCGACCACGAAGCACGTGCCGGAGAGGCTTTCGAGGGTCGCGTCGGGACCGCCGGAAGCGAGCGCCTGGAGCACCGCGCCCGCCGAGGCCACCTCCCGCACCCGGCCGTTCTCCGCCACCACCAGGAAGCCGAGGTTCCGAGCGGCATCCAGGGACTCGGCGGCCCGCTTGATCGAGGCACCCGGCGGCAGCACCGGGAAGCTCTCCTCCATCACGTCCCGGACCGCCCGCCTCAAGTAGACATTGGCGTGGAGGGCCTCGGGAATCGGGTGGCCGCGGCGGACGAGCTTGGCGGTGTAGATCGACTCCCGGCAGAGCATCCGCCGGACGCCGTTGCTGGTGGCGACCATGATGGTCATGGGAATGATCACCTTGTAGTCGAGGGTCATCTCGAAGATCATCACCACCGCCGTCATGGCGGCGCCGATCGAGCCGCCCACCATCCCCGCCATGCCGGCCACCGCCAGGGCCGGAGGGTGGACGCCGAGATCCGGGACCGCCCGCTCGAGGAGCACCCCGTAGGCGCCGCCCAGCGCCGCCCCCATGAACAGCGCCGGCGAGAAGATCCCGCCGGAGGCGCCGGAGCCCAGAGTCGTGATGGTGACCGCCAGCTTGAGACCGGCCAGCAGCAGGAGCAGCCACCAGACCCGCAGCGAGCCGGCGAGGACGTCCTGGACCAGGGAGTAGCCCACGCCCTCGACGTAGTAGTGGCCGAACACGCGGAGGCAGACGTACATGGTCACGCCGACGCCGAGCATCCCCACGGCGTGGCGGAGCACGTAGCTCCGCGGCACCAGACGCTCGAAGAAGGTCTCCGCCCAGTCGAGGGAGCGGATGTAGGCCACCGAGGCGAGGCCGGTGATTCCGCCCAGAAGCAGGAAGGCGAGGAGGGCGAGGGGGTTGATCAGGTGGAACTCGGTCACCTCCAGGGCGGGGATCACGAACGACGGGTTGGGGCCGAAGAAGAACTGGCCGCAGTAGGCGGCGGTGGCGGTGGCGATCACCACCGGCACCAGGGTGCGCACGCTGATCTCGTGGAGGATGATCTCCACCGCGAAGAGCACCCCGCCGATCGGCGTGTTGAAAGTGGCCGCGATGCCGGCGCCGGCGCCGGCGGCGATGAGGGTGATCCGTTGCCAGGTGGGGATGCGCAACATCTCGCCGAGTCCCGAGCCGACCGAGGAGGCGATCTGGACGATCGGACCCTCCCGCCCGACGGCGCCGCCGCTGCCGATCGACAGCGCCGAGGCGAGGGACTTGACCACCGCGACCCGGGCGCGGATGCGCCCCTCCTGGTAGTAGACGGCGTCCATCACCTCGGGCACGCCGTGGCCCCGCGCCTCGGGGGCGAACCGCTCGATCAGCCAGGCCACCAGCACCGCCGCCAGCACCGGGCCGGCGATGATCCAGGCCCCCCAGGGCGAGGCCGCGGTGTGCTGGTTGGCGTCGTAGACGGTGGAGAGCTGACCCAGGAAGACGAGGTTGTGGAAGAGGGCGATCAGGCGCCGGAAGACGAGGGCGCCCACGGCCCCGGCCACGCCCACGACGACGGCGAGGAGAGAGAAGGTCCACGGCCGGTAGGGCTCACGAGGGTGGAGGGCGGGCTCGCTCGGCGCGGCGGCCACGAGACGAGCTTCACCCGTGCCCGCCACGCGAGCCGACTCACTGCGGGTTTCCTCGGAGCTCACCCGGCGATTGTACTTGGGGGCTTCGCTGCCCCCGCCGCGAAGGTCGCGAGCGCCAGGGAAATCACCTCGCGGTTCGCCACCTTGATCGCCTCCAGGTGGCCGGCGCCGGGGATGATCCGGGCCTCGCCGCCGGCCAGGCGGGCGAGCGCCCGGGTGTCCTCCGGTCGCACGCCCCGGTCGAGCTCGCCCGAGACGTAGGCGACCGGCCGACCCTGGAGCGCCGGCGCGTGGCGGCGGATGTCGAGGAAGCGGTAGCTCCGGGGGTAGAGCAGGCGCAGCAGGAGATAGCCGGGCCGGGCGAGGGGTGCCTCGCGCCACCCCCACTCGAGCAGGTGCGGCGAGACGTCCTCGAAGAAGGCGGCCCGAACCCGCGGATCGCGGGCGATGGCCTGGTGCGCCCAGTGGCCGCCGGCGCTCACGCCCCAGACGTGGAGCGGGAGGCCGGGGGCGCGCCGCTCGATCTCGTCGATCCCGGCCGCCACGTCGCGATCGAAGAAGCCCCTCGCCACGGCGCTTCCGGCGAACCCGGGGAAGTCGAGGCTGAGGACGTGGTAGCCGGCCCGGCGGAGCGCCGGGATCCGCCCCCGGCGGTGGAAGTAGCTTCGGCCCCACTGGAGCCACGGGGGCACCAGGAGCACGGCGCCGCGCGGGGTCTCCGGGTGCGCCGAGAACCAGGTGCCCTCCAAGGTCCCCGGCCGGCCGGTGTTCGCCGGCACCCGCACGATCTCGTACGGGCGCAGGACCGGCGGCGGCGGCGGCTGGTCCACGCGGGGCAGCCGCGGCGAGAAGAGCCGGAAGTGGGGGAAGGCGAACCGCTCTTCGAGGGCGGACGGGCGGGGCGGCGGAGCGGGAAGGCCGTCGGCTTCGGATCGGAGCATCGGAGGGGAGGACCGGTACGTGTTCAGAGCTCCAGGTGCGGCGGAGAATCGCACAGTCCGCCGGGCCGCGCCAAGCCTCGGAACCGCCGGCGGCAACACTCGCACTTCACCCACCGGAACGA
>CAZIIB010000113.1:0-8569 GCA_964539125.1 uncultured Thermoanaerobaculia bacterium
GTTCTCCATGGCCCTCGCCGCCGGCCTCGGCCGGGCCGGGTACGAGCCGGAGCAGGTGGCCACCCGCGCCCGGGTGCACCTGACGAAGGACGACACCGGTTTCAAGGTCTCGAAGATCGAGCTGGAAACCGAGGCGAAGGTGCCCGGGCTCGACGACGCGGCGTTCCAGGAGCAAGCCCGCGGCGCCAAGGAGAACTGCCCCGTCTCCCGCGCCCTCACCGGCGCCGAGATCACCCTGACGGCAAAGCTCGTCTAGATCGGCAGAACCGAAGGGGCCGGGCCGGGGCCCCCTCTCGCCGGGATTGAGCCTTCGTAACCAGGACCGGGATGGACCCCGAGGGCAACCACGCCTCGGGGTCCGACCGTGCGGAGTCCGACCCCGGAGGGCCGAGGGGTCCCGACCGGCGACGTCTGAGCCCTGCCACTGCATTGCCGGTTGGAAGGCTCCAGGCCCCGCGGGGCAGGGCGAAGCCGAGGTGCGCGCCGAGGCCTCACCGCCCACGAGCAGCGCGTACCGTTCGCAAGGGCGGGACCCCTCGGCCCGGCCTACCCGCCGTCCGACTTCTTCTTCCCGAAGAGTCGGCCGAAGGGGTTCTTGGCGCCCTCGTCCTTCCCCTGCTCCTGCCCTTCCGGCAGCATCTGGGTCTCGGTGTAGCCGGCGGGGATCTCGAAGGTCGAGCCCGGCACGCCGGTCTTCTCGAGCTCCGTGACCACCGTCTCCTGGGTCGTGGTGGTCTCGTGCTTGCCCTTCTGGCCGGTCGTCTTGATGACCGACATGGTCTTGAGCGGGAAGCCCTGGATCTGGGACATCTGCGCCGAGATCAGCTTGTCGATCTGCTCGTTGCCGGTCGCCGGCGGCCCGTTGCGTAGCCATACGCCGAGCCCCGAGTCCCCGAAGGCGTCCGTGGTCCAGAGATCCTGGACCGTCTCGGTGCTGCTCTCGCGGTGCATCCCGAGCACCTTGATCTTGGTCGTGTAGCTGGTGCGGTACCGGTAGTGAGTCGTCGGGTAGCCGAGCAGCGACCCGCCGTTCTCCTGGGCCAGCTTCTCCACCTTGGGATCGGAGAACTCCAGGTTGACCAGCCCTTTCATGCTCTCCATCACGTTGCCGAACATGGCGAGCATGCCCTCGAGATCCCACTTGGCGTAGGTCTTCTCCTTGGGGTTCACCAGGTACAGGGTCTTGCCGGCGTCCTGGGTCACCAGGTACTCGCCAGCCCCCAGCATGGGCTGGTTGCTCTCCAGGAACTCGACCTTGGCCCGTGGGCCGTCGACCCAGGCCTCGACCTGGGTGACCTGCGGACTCCCCTTCTCCGGCCGGAGCGTGGTGTCCGCCTTGTAGTGGAGGCCGGCGTGGGCCGCCGGAGCGGCGGCCAAGGAGACGACGAGGGCGAGGGCTGCGACCAGAACGGATGACGAGCGACGACAGTGCATGACGTGGCGGCTCCTTCTCGACGTTTGATCTCCGCGCGCCCGGCGGGCCGCCATCGGCCTCCCCGGCGCGCACGGTCCCTACAGAATCGCACAGCCCCGGGGGCCGCGCAAGAAACAGGGCAACCTCAGGCCCACTCACGAGGTACCAGAAACTCCCGATAGAGACGGTCCTCCGGGGTGCCCGGCTCCGGCCGCCAGTCGTACTCCCAGCGCACGAGGGGCGGCAGCGACATGAGGATCGACTCCGTGCGACCGCCGGACTGCAGTCCGAAGAGCGTCCCCCGGTCGTAGAGCAGGTTGAACTCCACGTAGCGCCCCCGGCGATAGAGCTGGAACCGGCGCTCCCGCTCGCCCCACGGAGCCTCCCGGCGCCGCCGGACGATGGGCAGGTAGGCGCCGAGGAAGGCGTCGCCCACCGCGCGCTGGAAGGCGAAGGCGCGCTCGAAGCCCCACTCGTTCAGATCGTCGAAGAAGAGGCCCCCGACGCCCCGGGCCTCGCCCCGATGCGGCAGATAGAAGTACTCGTCACACCAGCGCTTGAAGCGCGGGTAGACCTCCTCGCCGAAGGGCCGGCAGGCCGCCCGGGCCGTGGCGTGCCAGTGGCGGGCGTCCTCGTCGTAGGGGTAGTAGGGGGTCAGGTCGAAGCCGCCGCCGAACCACCAGATCGGCGCCGCCCCCTCCTGCTCGGCGAGGAAGAACCGGACGTTGGCGTGGGTGGTGGGGACGTAGGGGTTCTCCGGGTGGAGGACCAGGGAGACGCCCATGGCCCGGTAGCTGCGGCCGGCGAGCTCCGGGCGCTGGACGGTGGCCGAGGGCGGCAGGCCGTCGCCCCGGACGTCGGAGTAGTTGATCCCGGCTTGCTCGAAGAGGGCGCCGGCCCGGAGCACCCGCGAGCGCCCACCCCCGCCGCCCGGTCGCTGCCATTCGTCCTCGCGGAAACCCGCCCCCCCGTCCTCGGCGTCGAGCTCGGCACAGAGCCGCTCCTGGAGGTCGCCGAGATAGGCCGCCACCGCGTCGGCGTCGATCGCCGTCTGTGGCTCGTCCATGTCCATGGCGGAGCGAAGGCTACCAGTTCCGCCCGGGAATGGCCGGCCGCGCCCGGGCGTTACCTGAACGGCTGCCCTCTCCGCGGTCTCGAGCCCCGGCTCTCACCTCCCACCGACACCCTCGCCGCACCCGACGATGGCTTCCACCACCCGAGACGACCTGCGCAACCTGGCGATCATCGCCCACGTCGACCACGGCAAGACGACCCTGGTCGACGCCATGCTTCGCCAGGGCGGCGCCTTCCGCGAGCACCAGGAGGTGGTCGAGCGGGTCATGGACTCCATCGACCTGGAGCGCGAGCGGGGCATCACGATCATGGCCAAGAACACGGCCGTGACCTGGAACGGCGCACGGATCAACATCGTCGACACCCCGGGCCACGCCGACTTCGGCGGCGAGGTGGAACGGATCCTGGAGATGGTGGACGGCGTCCTGCTCCTCGTCGACGCCGCCGAGGGCCCCCTGCCCCAGACCCGCTTCGTGCTCCGCAAGGCGCTCGAGGCGGGCCTGCCTCCTATCGTGGTGGTCAACAAGATCGACCGCGCCGACGCCCGGCCGGCCGAGGTGCTCGACGAGATCTACGACCTGTTCATCGACCTCGACGCGCGGGAGGAGCAGCTCGAGTTCCCGGTCCTCTACACCAACGCCAAGAAGGGCCTCTGCCGCACCGAGCCCGACGGCCCCGACCACAACCTGACGCCACTGTTCGAGGAGATCCTGCGCGCGGTCCCGGCGCCGGAGCACGACCCCGCCCACCCCCTGCAGCTCCACGTCACCAACCTGGACTGGGACGACTACGTGGGCCGCCTGGCGATCGGCCGGATCGCCCAGGGCCGGATCGCCAAGGGCCAGGACGTCGTCCTCGCCCGCCCCGGCACCGAGCCGCGGCCGGCGCGGGTGACCAACCTCTACGGTTTCCAGGGGCTCGAGCGGGTGGAGATCGCCGACGCCGGCCCCGGCGACATCGTCGCCCTGACCGGGCCGCAGGAGGTGTGGATCGGCGACACGGTGTGCGACGCCGACGACCCCCGGCCGCTCCCCGCGATCACCATCGACGAGCCGACCCTCGCCATGGTGATGTCCATCAACACCTCGCCGTTCGCCGGCCTCGACGGGCGCTACGTGACCTCGCGCAAGCTCCGCGAGCGGCTGCTCAAGGAGACCCTGACCAACGTCTCGATCCGACTCGCCGAGACCGACTCCCCCGACGCCTTCGAGGTCACGGGCCGGGGCGAGCTCCAGCTCGCGATCCTGATCGAGATGATGCGCCGCGAGGGCTACGAGCTCTCGGTGGGCCGGCCGACGGTGGTCACCCGGGAGATCGACGGCCGCCGCCACGAGCCGGTGGAGCTGCTGATCGTCGACTGCCCGGAGGAGTTCGTGGGCGCCGTCACCCAGATGACCGGCGAGCGCAAGGGGCGGGTGGTCCGCATGGTCAACCACGGCTCGGGGCGGGTCCGGCTCGAGTTCCGCATCCCGTCGCGGGGGCTGATCGGCTTCCGCACCCAGTTCCTGACCGAGACCCGCGGCACCGGCATCATGAACCAGCTCTTCGACGCCTGGGAGCCCTGGCAGGGGGAGATCCCCCGGCGCCCCACCGGCTCGATGATCGCCGACCGCCGGGGCCGGGCGACCGGCTACGCGATCGAGAACCTCCAGCCCCGGGGCACCCTCTTCGTCGGCCCGGGCGAGGAGGTCTACGAGGGGATGATCGTCGGCGAGCACAACCGGCCGGCCGACCTCGACGTCAACATCACCCGGGAGAAGCGGTTGACCAACATGCGCGCCTCGTCGGCCGACGAGCTGATCCGCCTGGTGCCGCCGCGGCGCCTGTCGCTCGAGCAGGCGATCGAGTTCATCGCCGAAGACGAGGTCGTGGAGGTGACGCCCGGGGCCTTCCGCATGCGCAAGAAGGTCCTCGCCGCCAACCGGAGGAAGTAGCACCGCCTGTCGGTCCCGAGTCGCCGGGCGGGGGCGTCCCTCTCCTGCCTCGAGGGTGGAAGAGGGATCGCGGGTGAGGGGGGGAGATCCGGTAGACTCGCGGGCGTGGCTCCCGAGCAGCTCAGCCTCTTCGCGCGCCTCACCGAGCCGCCTCCCGAGCCCTCCCCCGCTCCCGCCGCCACGCACCACGACCTCGAGGCGATTCGCGATCGGGTCAACCACCGCTACTTCGGCGGACGCCTGGAGGTGGCGATCGCCTGGAGCCGCTACGGGCGCCCCGCCCGGCGCCGCCGGCGCAGGCGCTTCGCCCGCCGCCGCTCGACCCTCAAGCTCGGGAGCTGGTCGCCCCACGATCGCCTGGTCCGGATCCACCCGGTGCTCGACCACCCGAGCGTGCCCGAGCTCGTGATCGCCTCGGTCGTCCACCACGAGCTGCTCCACGCGGAGCTGGAGCCGGTGATCGCGGAGGGCCGCCGCTGGGTCCACACCCCGGAGTTCCGGCGCCGGGAGCGGGAGTTCGAGCACCACGCGGAGGCCCGCCGCTGGATCCGGGAGCAGCTCGACGAGCTACTCAAGCGCCGTGCGCAGATCGGTCGGGGCGCAGCGGCTCGACGCGCGCGGTGAACCGCCGCATCACCCCGCCGGCCCGCCGGCTCTCCGGATCGATCTGGAACCCGGCGGCCTCCACACTGGCTTCGGTCTCGCGGTTGGGATGACAGCCGCCGGCGATCCAGGTCCAGAGCGGCTGAGTCCAGTCCTGGAGCCGGGCGATCACCGGCCCGTCGTGGCGCACGTGCTCGAGCATCCGCAGCTCGCCGCCCGCAGCGAGCACCTGACGCACCTCGGCCAAGCCGCGCAACGGGTCGGGAACGCTGCAGAACACGAGCCCGGAGACCACCGTGTCGAAGGTCCCCGCAGGAAACGGCAGGGCCTGGGCGTCGCCCACCACCAGCGGGACCTCAGGGGCGCGGCGGCGTGCCGCCTCGAGGCTGCGGAGCTCGGGCTCGAGGCCCACCACCCGGGTGGCCGGGGGGAAGAGCGGGAGGTTGCGGCCGGTGCCGGTGCCGAGGTCGAGCACCCGCCCCCGGGCACCGCCGGCGAGCCAGCGCCGCCACCTGCCCAGGCCGGTCGTCTCGACCAGACCCATGTAGGCGTCGTAGAACCACGGAATCCGTTCGACACCGCGCATTGCCTGTCGTCTCCTTCCAGGCCGCCCGCGAGCCGCGGTCGGCGCATCGAGTCTATAACCCGCGGCGCATAGAATGCGGGGGCCTTCCGGAGGCGGCCCCACTCATGATGAAAGACCTCCTAGCTCAGCTCCCCGGCAACCCGACCCTCCACGCGGTCCTCCTACTCGCCGGCTCCCTGGTCCTCGCCTGGCTGGTCGACCTGTTGATCTCCCGGGCAGTCGCCGCCTGGGCGCGCCGTACCAAGACCGCCCTCGACGACCGGATCATCGCCATCGTCCACCGTCCGATCTTCTTCACCGTAGTCTTCGCCGGCCTCTGGGTCACCGCTCTCGCCCTCGAGATCCCGGACGACACCCGCCACACGATCCTCCGCCTGCTGGCGACTCTTCTGCTCCTTCTCTGGTTCGTCTTCGCCCTGCGCGCGAGCTCCCTGGTGCTCGCCGCCCTGAGCGGCCGGCAGGACACCAGCGCGATGGTCCAGCCGCGGACCCTGCCGCTCATCGACAACATGGCGAAGCTCGTGTTGCTGGGCGCCGCGGTCTACGTCTTCCTGGTCGTCTGGCGGATCGACGTCACCCCCTGGCTGGCGTCGGCGGGCATCGCGGGCATCGCCCTCGGCTTCGCCGCCAAGGACACCCTGGGCAACCTCTTCGCCGGCCTCTCGATCCTCGCCGACGCGCCGTTCAAGGTGGGCGACTTCGTGGTCATCGAGAGCGGCGAGCGGGGCCAGGTCACCCACATCGGCTTGCGCAGCACCCGCATGCTGACCCGCGACGACATCGAGATCACCATCCCCAACGCCAGCCTGGCCACGGCCAAGATCCTCAACGAAAGCGGCGGCCCCTGGCAGAAGGAGCGGGTCCGGGTGAAGGTGTCCGTCGCCTACGGCTCGGACGTCGACCAGGTGCGCCAGGCGCTCCTCGAGATCGGGCGCGGCCACGAGCAGGTCGCCCGGACGCCGGCGCCCCGCGTGCGCCTGCGGAGCTTCGGAGACTCGGGCGTCGACTTCGAGCTCCTGTGCTGGATCGAGGAACCGGTCCTCCGCGGCCGCGTCCTCGACGCCCTCAACACGGCGGTCTACAAGCGCTTCCAGGCCGAAGGGATCGAGATCCCGTACCCGAAGCGGGACGTCTACCTGCATTCCGCGGCTCCGCCGGAAGGCGGAGGCGAGTAGGCCAGATCGCACTCTCGAGTGGTCGTGCTAGCCTCAGCCGAAAAGCCGATCGCTATCCGTGCGTTCCATCCCGTCCGGGATTCGGTCCACGATGAAGCCGACGCTACCAGCGGCAGAGGTCCGTGGCACGAACAGGACCGCCGTGCGGCTTCGCACCTGCGGGTGGCGTGGTCTGGTGGTGACTTGGGCCGCGATCGGCGCCCTGGGTGCCGCTCCACGGCCGGTGACGGCGGAACGGCTGCCCGTGGCGCGGTTCACACAGGCGGACGGCCTCGCGGGCGATAGCGTTCACGACATCTATCAGGATCGCGCCGGGTTCTTGTGGATCGCGACGACCACCGGGCTGTCCCGGTTCGACGGGCGGCGCTTCGTGACCTACGACACCCGGAACGGGCTGCCGAGCCCCTCCGTGGAGCAGGTACTGGAGACCTCGAACGGCCTGCTGTGGGTCCTCACCGGGGGCGGGCTCGCACGGCTCGAGTCGCGGCCCGAAACGGACGACGCACAGTTCGCCGTCTGGCGCTTCGGGTCCAATCCCGAGAGTCACGTCACGACCCTGCACGAGGACTCGCGCGGGCGCCTCTGGGTCGGGACGGAGTCCCGATTGTTGCACGTCACCGAGCAGCCGGGGAGCGTCGGCTCCGAGACCCTGCCCTTCCGCGTCGAGGCCGCCTGGCCCGAGCATTCCATCAGCTCGATGGTCGACGGGCCGGACGAGGAGCTCTGGGCCGCGACGTTTCGCGGGCTCCTCCGGGTCTCCGGCGATGGGAAGCAGAGCTTCTACCCGACCGGTGGCCTGGACAACATCGCATTCGACGCCGAGGGCACGCTGTGGGCGACGTCGCAAGCGCAGCGCCTCGTCTATGCCCTGCGACCCGAACGCGCCGGCGACGGCCCGGCGGTGGACTGGGGCGAGCGCATCGCCAGGGCACGGCGATCCCGAGAGCCGGCCTGCAGGGTGCGCGAGGTGGGTGACGTCTGCGTCTATCGGCACCCGGACTCGCTCCCCGTCGCCCGTCCGATCGACGTCCTGGCCGGGGACGGGGGTGTCCTGGTCGTCGGCGAGCATGGGCTGGCGCGCTTCGGAGAGGACGGCTTCCGCCCCTTCGGGCGGAGACAGCCGCCCCTCGAGACCCGCTTCAACACCGTCTTCCGAGACGCCGACGACAACCTCTGGCTGGGCAGCGAGACCGACGGGCTGATCCGCATCGCCGCCGGCGGGATGGTGAGCTTCAAGCGCTCGGACGGCCTGCGTGGAGCCCACGTCGTGCAGATCCTCGAGCCCCCGTCGGGCGAGCTCGTGGTCGTCACCCTCGGTCCGGACGGCTACTGGCTGCACGTGCTGGGCGAGGACGGGCGCTTCCATCCCTTTCGACCGCGTGGCCTCGGCGGCGCGTGGGAGGGCTGGGCCTGGAACCGATGGGTGGTTCGAGACCATACCGGCGAGTGGTGGATCCCCGCCGAAGGCGACAGTCTCTATCGCTATCCAGCCGTCGAACGAGCGGAAGACCTCGCCGACACCGAGCCGATCGCGCGCTATACGACCGCTGACGGCCTCCCGGGTCTCCTGTTCTTCCGCAGCTACGAGGATCGCAACGGCGACCTCTGGCTCGGACTCATCCAGGCCAAGAGACGCACCGTCGTGTGGCGACGGGCCGACGGCCGGTTCGAGAGCCTGGATACCGGGGCCGGGCTGCCCGAGGCCGACCTGTCCGGCCCCCCCACCGCCTTCGCCGAGGACCCCGATGGGCGGCTGTGGCTCGGCTTCTACAACTGCGGCCTG
>CAZIIB010000114.1:0-8557 GCA_964539125.1 uncultured Thermoanaerobaculia bacterium
CTCGGGCATCGTCTGCTCGCCCCGGCCCACCAGGATGGCGAGCGGCATGCCCCCCACGAAGCCGCTGAGCGAGGTCTCCGGGGTGTTGAAGTCCCCGTGGGCGTCGAACCAGATCACCGCCGGCCGGATGCCGGCGCGCTGGAGACCCGCCACGACGCCGATCATGGAGCAGCAGTCGCCGGCCACGCTGACCGGCCGCTCACCGCGCTCGGCGATGGAGCAGACGATCTCGGCCAGGGGGCGGTGAACGGCCGACATCCGGTCCTGGACCCCGCCGTCGGGCAGGGGCGGCGCGTTGACGGTCCAGCCCTCCCCGGCGAGGAGCAGGAGCTCCGGAAGCCTCTCGTCGAGGAAGAAGGGGGACAGGACGCGGCGGTCGGTTCCCATGGCGCTCGCCGCAAGGCTACGGCGGCCGGGCGCTCGCCGCAAGGGAGGGCTCGACGGACCCCCGCGCCGCGGGGCGCCGCGGGGTGCCAGCCACCTTGCAGTGCCTTGCGGCACAGAGCCTTGCGGCGCCGGGGCACGGACCGCCGACGGTAAGCCCGCGGCCCTCTCGGCGTTTCGTAGGCGTGACGGGGCCGGCGGGTCGGCCGGATGGTCTGCCGGCGTCCCCCACCGCCTCGCCCTACCCATCGCCCGAGAGCAGAGGAACGAGAGGAGCTCGAAGAGTGAGGATCGTCGTGGAGTTGCTGTTGGTGTTCGCCGTCATGCTCGGCGTCAAGTGGGGCGCCGACGAGGTCGGCCTGCTGGGCGCCGGGTCGCTGGCCATGTGGTGCGGGGTTCTCGTCGCGACCTTCCTGATCCGGAGACGCGGCGCGAGCTGGCGCGGCCTCGGCCTTTCCTGGCCGAAGGGCACGAAGGCGTGGGGGGCCACCGCCGGTTGGGCGCTGGTGGCGATCGCGTCGGTCTTCGCCGCCATGGCCCTGATCATCGAGCCGGTCACGGGAGCGCTGGGGCTCGAGACCCCGGCCAGCGCGGCGGACCGGTTCCAGGTCCTCATGGGTCACCCGGGCCGGTTCTTCGCGTACCTGATCGTCGTCGTCTGGCTCGGCGCGGCGCTGGGCGAGGAGCTGCAAATGCGCGGCTTCGTCCTCAACCGGCTGGCCGACCTGTTCGGCCGCGGAAAGGTCGGCTGGAGCGCCGCGCTGGCGACGCACGCGGTGATCTTCGGCGCGCTGCACGCCTATCAGGGCCTTCACGGCGTCATCGCCACCGGGGTCATCGGTGCGATCCTGGCCCTCGTCTACCTCGCGTCGGGTCGCCGTTTGCTCCCGGTGGTGATCGGGCACGGCGTGATCAATACGATCATCCTGACCGCGCTCTACCTCAGCGGTGGAGTCGTCCAGTAGCACCTCCGGCGTGCCCGCCCCGTTTCGGCGGCCTCGAGCCTGCCGGGGTGGCCCCTCGCTCCCCCGACCTCGGGGTCTTGCGCCTAGATGGTTCATGCTGTAAACTCAGTTCACGACATGAACCAACCTCGGAGAGACCCATGGCGACGGCTCGGACCCTGACGGAAACGGACCTCTTTCGATCGTACTGGGACGACGGGCTCTTGGACGTCCTCAGCGGTCTGGCCCTGCTGGTGACGGGGCTCGGCTGGGAGAGCGAGCTGGGAGCGCTGGCGGTGATCCAGGCCCCCTTGTGGATCGTTCTCTGGGGACCTCTCCGTCGCAGGATCGTCGAGCCGCGAGCCGGCTTCGTCGAGTTCTCCCTGGCGCGCCGGAAGCGGAGCGCTCGCGGGCTCTGGTGGACGGTGGCCCTGGGCGTGGGGGCCCTGGTCCTGGTGATCCTGGCCGCCTTGTTCATTCGGGAGCACGGCGCGCCGGCGGCCTCCCGGCTCCTGAGTCCCGGCCTGCCGGCCGTCCTGGTCGCCCTCGCGGCCGGCCTCGCCAGCCTCCTGACCGGCGCTCGACGCTTCCGGGCGTATGGCCTCGTGCTTCTCGCCGGTGCCGCGGCCACCGTCTTGCTGGCCCGCGGGCCGGCCCTGCCTCTGGTGGTCGGCGGCCTGGTGGTCGCGGTCTCGGGCGCCCTCCTGCTCGGCCGGTTCGTCCGCGACAGCCGTGAGTACGAGGAACGCCCGTAGCCGTGGCGCCTTCGCCGTCCGTACCGGAGATCGACGTCCTGTTCCACGAGCCGGCTCGCCTTCGGGTCCTGGCTCTCCTGGCGATGGTCGAGCGAGCCGATTTCATGTTTCTGCTGCGCAGGACCGGCTTGAGCCGGGGGAATCTGTCGGTGCAGATGAGCAAGCTGGAGACCGCCGGGGTGGTTCACCTCGACCGGCAGCTGGTGAAGAATCGGCCCCGCACCAGCTACTCTCTGACGGAGCAGGGCCTCGAGTCCCTGCGCGAGTACAAGCGCACCCTCCTGGGCTTGCTGGCTCCGTTTCCCGATTAGGGCCAAAGGGGAGAGACGATGAAGAAACCCCGCTCCTATCTCGTCAACGGCGTTCTGGCCTGCGCCGTGCTGTACTTCGCCCAGTCTCTGAGCCGCTCCGGGCGAGGGCCGATCGACTGGGTGGTCCTGGGCCTGATCGGCCTCGCCATCCTCTGGAATCTGTTCAGGCTGGGGCAGCGCCTCTATGGGAAGGGCGGAGGCAAGGACCTCTGGCACCTGCTCCGGACGATCCTGTTCTGGATTATCGGGCTCGGCAACACCGTCTGGGTCCGGCTCGAGGACGTCGGCTCGTGGAGGAACTTCGCCGGCTGGGCGTTCCTCGTCCTCGCCGGGCTGGACACGATTCTGCTCTACCGGAAGGAACGAGCGTCCATCAGCCCGCCGGTCGGAGGACACTCAGAGTGAAGCGGAGCGGGAAGCGTCCGGCGGGCTACTGCAAGCGCCAGATGCCGGTGGCGCCGGGCGGGAGAGCGATCTCGAGGGCGCCGTCCCGGGCTCGGAGCTTCGCTCCGGGGTCGGCGAGGAGAGGCTCCGGCGACTCCGTGAGGAGCACGGTTCCGGGTACGGTGAGCGTCGCCGCGACCGGGCTCGCGCCCAGCTCGTGGGCCACGAGCACCGTCTCGTCGCCGGCGCGGCGGAGGTAGGCGAGGAGCGCCGGCTCGCCCGTGTCCAGAACCTCGATCTCGCCCTTCCCCAAGGCCTCGGAGGCGTGGCGCAGCCGGATCAGCTCGCGGTAGCGGGCGAGGAGGGAGCCCGGCACGTCCCGTTGCGCTGCGACGCTCACCTCCGGACCGGCCACGACGAACGGGAACCAGGGCTTGCCCCGGGTGAAGCCATGGCCCGGCTCCTCGCCGTTCCAGGGCATGGGCGTCCGCTTCAACCGGTCGTCGCCGCCCCCGGGTCCGTTTGGCAGGCCGATCTCCTCGCCGTAGTAGAGGAACGGCGCGCCGGGCAGCGTCAGGAGGATCGACGCCGCGAGGCGCAGCCGGACCGGGTCGCCCCCGAGTTGGGTCGCCAGACGGACCTGGTCGTGGTTGGTGAGGAAGGGCGCGTCGATCACCCCGGGCGGGTAGAGCCGCTCGACCTCGGCCAGGGTCGTCGCCACCGGCTCGGCGACGCCGCCCTTCACCGCCTCGAGGATCGCCTCCGCCAGGGGGAAGTCGAAGCTCATGGGCAGCTCGTCGCCGCCCGCGATCCGCTCGGTGGACCCGAAGTAGGTGGCGATGGTCGCCGTGTCGGTCCAGTTCTCGCCCACCAGGACGGCCTCCGGGTGCCGCCGGCGCACGTGGGCCGCGAACGCCTCGAGGACGGCGTGGGTCTCCGGCGTGTCGTTCTGGAGCGCGCCGGGCCCGTCGGCCACCAGGTGGCGGGTGGCGTCGAGCCGGAAGCCGTCCACCCCGCGGTCGAGCCAGAGGTCGGCGATCCGCTCCATCTCGGTGAGGACCGCCGGGTTGCGGTAGTTGAGGTCCGGCATGCCGCCCCAGAAGATGCCGTAGTAGAAGGCGCCGCCCGGGCTCGACGGCAGGGGGTGCCAGGTGGGGTTCGTCCCGCCCCACGGCTGGGTCCAGCCGGGGTCGTCCGGACGCCAGACGTACCAGTCGCGGCGCGGCGAGGCGGGTGACGAGGCGGCCTCCCGGAACCACGGGTGCTCGGAGCTCGTGTGGTTGAGGACCAGGTCGACGATCACCCGGATCCCCCGCCGAT
Organism: uncultured Thermoanaerobaculia bacterium; assembly: GCA_964539125.1. Lineage (GTDB taxonomy): Bacteria > Acidobacteriota > Thermoanaerobaculia > Multivoradales > DATKCC01 > CAVUBL01. Next base: position 4,099 of record CAZIIB010000114.1, read on the forward strand.
GGGCCTCGGCCAGGAGGCGCTCGAAGTCGTCCTCGGCGCCGTAGTCGGGCTCGATCGCCTCGTAGTCGGTGACGTCGTAGCCGTGGTAGCTGGGCGAGGCGAAGACCGGCATCAGCCAGAGGGCGTCCACCCCGAGGTCGCGGCCGGTCGCGGGATCGCCGTCGTTCAGGTCGTCGAGGTGGGCGACGAGGCCCGGGAGGTCGCCGATGCCGTCGCCGTCGGAGTCGGCGAAGCTGCGCACGAAGACCTCGTAGAAGACGGCACCCCGGACCCACTCGTGCCGCCACTGAACCTCGCCGTCGGCGGCCCGCGCTAGGCCTTCGGGAACGGTCCGGGCAACGGCGGGAGGTTCGGCTGGGGGGGCGGACGAGCGGCACGCCCCCGCGGCGAGGCCGGCCAGAAAGACGAGGGCGACCAGGCTCGCGCGGCGGCGAGGTCCGGCCTGGAGCGGGTTCGGCGTTCCGGTGCCCATGGCGGCTCCGAGACAGGCTACGCGGCGGCGGGCACGGCCGCCACACCCCGGCGGGCGGGTCGAGGCTACTCCTCTCGGAGGCTCGACGCCGGGTCGATCCGCACCGCCCGGCCCGTGGGAGCGAGGGCCGCCGACAACGCCACCGCCAGGAGGAACAAGGACACGCCTGCGAAGGTCGCGGGATCCACCGGGCGGATGCCGAAGAGGAAGCGGGACAGGCCGTGGGCCAGGAGCGCGCCGAGGCCGAGGCCCGCCGCGAGGCCGAGGAGCACGGCCTTCATGACCCCGCCGACGACCAGGCGGGCCACCTTCACGCCCTCGGCACCCAGGACCATCCGGATCGCCACCTCCCGGCGCCGCCGGCGAACGACATAGCTCACCACGCCGAAGATTCCGCAGCCCGCGAGCAGAAGCCCCGCCAGGGCCACCGCGGCGAAGATCACGGCCAGGGAACGGAAGGAGTGGATGAGGTTCCGGTAGTAGGTCTCGGCGGGGGTCAGGTCTTCGATGGCCAGGTCCGGGGCCACCGCGCGCACCGCGTCCCGGACGGTCGGAGCGAGGGACTCCGGGTCCCCGGAGGCGCGGAGCACGAAGGCGAGCTGCCGGTCCCACGCCTGGGCGAGGGGCCGGAAGAGCATGGGAGCGGGCGTGCTCCGGATCGAGGTGTACATCGCGTTCTCCACCACGCCCACCACCTGCACCACCCGCCGGTCCTCGCCGTCTCCCACCTCCAGCTCCTGGCCCAGGGCGTCGCCGCCGGGCCAGAGGCGGCGAGCGAGCTCCCGGTCGACGACCGCCACCGGAGGCGCCGCGGCGGCGTCCGACGCCGCGAAGTCGCGGCCCCGGAGGAGCCGGATCCCGAGCAAGCGGAAGGTTCCCGGAGACAGAGCCAGGGTCGTCGCCTCCCGGCCACCGCCTCCGCCCGAAGGCTCTTCGCCTCTCCTCCGCACCTCCGTCCTGGCACCTCCTCCCGCGAAGGGCAAGCGGCTCACCTCGCCCACGGCCTCGACACCGGCCGACGCCGCGAGGCGATGGGCGAGCCGGTCGACGAGGAGCGCCTGCTCCTGCCGGCCCGAGCCTTGTCCACCGAAGTCGACGGAGAGGTCGAGAACGCGCTCGAGCTCCAGGCCGGTGTCCACGGAGACGCGCTCCTGGAGACTGCGGAGCTGCAGGCCGGTGGCGATCAGGAGCAGGAACGAGACCGCCACCTGGACGGCGACCAGGGCTCTCTGCAGCCTCGCCGTGCCCGCCCCGACGGTCGTCTGGGCCGCTCCTTCCCGGACGGCCTCGGCCACCTCCACCCTCGACGCCCGGAGCGCGGGGACGACGCCGAAGGCGGCGCCGGCCACGACCGAGACGCCGAACGCCAGGGCGAACACCCGCAGGTCCGGCGTCAAGTCCAGGGCGAAGCGGAGGTGCGCAGGCATCCGGGGCTCGAAAGCGCCGAACAGGGCGGTCGCCCAGTACGCGAGGACGAAGCCCAGGACGCCACCGGCGACCGCCACCTCGACGCTCTCCGTCAGGAGCCGCCGGACGAGCCGGCTCCGGGAGGCTCCCAGGGCGAGACGGATCGCCGCCTCCGACCGCCGCTCGGTGGCACGCACCAGCACGAGGTTGGCGACGTTCGAGCACGAGAGGACCAGGATCAGCACGATCAGCGCCCCGAGCGCGGCGCCCCAGCCGCCGAGGGAGCCCCGGCGGTCCTCCGGGATGCCCAGGCCGCGATACCGGTCGACCGACGCCTCCAGGCGCTGTCCCTCCTCGCCGGCGATCCCGGCGAGCCAGCGGCCCGCCAGGGTGCCCTCCGCCCGGGCCTGGTCGAGGGAGACGCCGTCCCGAAGCCGACCGATCACGCCCAGCCAGTGGGCGCTCCGCGCCTCGTCAAGGGAGGCGAAGGCCAGGGGCACCTGCTCCGCGAGGGGGATCCACAGATCGATGGCGACCAGGGGAGAGACGCCGCGGAAGCCTTCGGGCATCACGCCCCGGATCGTGAACGGCTGGCCGCCGAGGCGGATCGTCCCGCCGACGGGGTCGCGGTCGCCGAACCAGGTCTCCTGGAAGTGCCGGCTGACCAGGACTCCGGCGTCGGCGGCGCCACCGAGAAGCCGTCCCCGGGCCGGCTCGGTGCCGAGGACGCGGAAGTACCCGGGGCTCACCAGCTCGGCCTGGACGACCTCCGCACGATGCGCCGCGCTCGCCGTGACGGGCAGGTAGGTGTGGGCCGCCAGGGCCTGGAAGGAGCGGCTGCTGCCGCGGTAGGCGTCGAACTCCTCCAAGGAGAACGGACCGTGGGGGCGCCGGCTCTCGGTGCGCAGTGAGACCTGGACCAGGCGGCTCGCGTCGGGAAACGGAAGCGGCCGCAGGACCACGGCGTCGAAGAGGCTGAAGACCGCGGTGGCGGCGCCCACCCCGAGGGCCACCGAGAGGACGGCGGCCAGGCTGAACAGGGGGCTCTTGACCAGGGCGCGGAAGCTCAGGCGGAGGTCTCGGAGCCAGCTCATGGCGGTGGCGGTCGGTCTCGCGGACGCTCCGGGCGGGGGCACGGCCCGCCGGGCGGGGCGCATCGAAAGTCCCCAGGCGGGGAACGACGGCGGACCCTGGGAGCTTACATCCCCCCCGGAGAGGTTTCCCGCTTGCACCGAACCCGGCCCGAGGTGTAGACTCGACTCCAAGTATTTACCTACCAGAAGGTCTTTCTGGGCGCTTCGCGCCGGAAAGGAGGGCCGCTGATGAAGGTCTCGAGGAGGAGCTTCCTCCAGCTTTCAGCCCTCGGGGTCGGTGCCAGTGCCCTCGGCATCGACCTGGCTCCCGCCTACGCTGCTTCCCGGCAGCTCAAGATCCAGGACGCTCGCGAGTACAAGACCGTCTGCCCGTACTGTGCGGTGGGCTGCGGCACGATCGCCTACGTCCACGGGAGCGGGGGGCTGAACACCGTCAAATCGGTGATCCACGTCGAGGGCGATCCCGACAACCCGATCAACGGGGGCACGCTCTGCCCCAAGGGCGCGTCCCAGATGCAGCTCGCCATGAGCCCGCGCATCCAGAAGTCGCCGCTCCTGCGCGAGGCCGGCTCGAGCGAATGGAAGCCCGTCGACTGGGACACGGCCATGAACTGGTTCGCCCAGCGGTTCAAGGAGTCGCGCGACCGGACGTTCGTGACGAAGGACGCCCAGGGGCGCACCGTGAACCGCTGCGACGGCGTCGCCTGGGTGGGCAGCGCCACCGTCGCCAACGAGGACGCCTACTTCATCACCAAGCTGACGAGGGGCCTGGGGCTGGTCTACATCGACCACCAGGCCCGGATATGACATAGCCCCACGGTGGCCAGTCTGGCCGCCACGTTCGGTCGGGGGGCGATGACCAATCACTGGAAGGACATCAAGAACGCCGATGTCGTCCTGGTGATGGGCGCCAACCCCGCCGAGAATCACCCCTGCGGGTTCAAGTGGGCCGTCGAGGCCCGGGACCGGCGGGGCGCGAAGATCGTCACCATCGACCCGCGCTTCACCCGCACCTCCGCGGTCGCCGACAAGCACCTCCAGATCCGCCCCGGATCGGACATCGCGGTGTTGGGCGGTTTCATCCACTACAGCCTCGAAAACGACCTCTTCCACGAGGACTACGTCAAGCTGCACACCAACGCGTCGTTCATCGTGCGCGAGGACTTCGGCTTCGCGGACGGCCTGTTCTCCGGCTACGACCAGGCGGCGGGCGGGTACGACAAGACGAGCTGGGACTACGAGCGCGGCCCCGACGGCTACGTGCTCCGAGACATGACGCTCCAGCACCCGCGCTGCGTCTTCCAGCTCCTCAAGACCCACTACAGCCGCTACACGCCCGACGTGGTGGCCAAGATCGCCGGCTGCCCCGAGGACAAGTTCGGCGAGATGGCGAAGATCGTCTGCTCGACCGGCCGCGCCGACCGGGTGGGCACGATCATGTACGCCGTCGGCTGGACCATGCACACGGTGGGCAGCCAGATCATCC